>CAYPIZ010000081.1:0-4926 GCA_964410935.1 uncultured Acetobacter sp.
TTTTTGATTATTCGCCGGCTTGGGTGGTGTCTTCTTCGTTTTTATGGCCGTTGAGGTTTTGTAAAAACTGTTCTTCTATTTTCAGGTATTGGTCCAAAAGCCAACGTGAGCGCGAGATAAAGAAGATTGTCAACAAGACTAAAAGCAATGTCAGATTCGGGTTTTCACTCAAAAATTTATGTACCACGGTTACAATGAAAAATGATGAAATCAATATCCGAAAACTGATGAGGATAATCAGTGGGAGGCGGTTGGATTTCTTCGCCATCCAGAGCTTGTAATACAGCTTGGAAATCTGATTCTTGCCGGCAAAAAAGTTGCGGAGGCGGTTGGTCTTTTCATCCAGATTGGTACAAGAGGTTTGCGCCGGTTCTTCCGCACATTTTTCTGCTAATTCTACCTCTTCGGTTTGCTTTTTAGGGAAGAGTAGGGCAAACGGCGTTTTGAGGAGCTTCGTCGTGATGATGTTCCAGCCGATGAGGGCCTTTAAAAACGGGGCCATGCATAAACAGGTGATGCAGGTCATAAAGATATTGGCAGGGATGCGATAGGGGATAAGCTCCCGCACGAAAGGTCTTACGGCAGTTGCCAACCCTAAAATACTGTATAGAATAACCGAGAAAATTGCCGTCCGTAACAGATAACTTTTGAACAGAGCGCTCCACAACCGTTCTTCGTTGTGGGAAACCGGTGCGGCAGGGGTATTTTTGTTCACGTTTTGCAGCCATTTTTCCGGTAGGTAGCGGCAGAGTTTTTTATAAGCCGGATCGGCAGATTTGATCATCATCGGGGTAAAAAACGTGGTGATGACGGATACCGCCACGATAATGGGATAAACTTTCGGGCTGAGGACGTTTAAGCTCATCCCGAGGCTGGCAATAATAAATGCAAATTCACCCACTTGTGCCAAAGAAAAACCACCTTGCAGGGCTGTCTTTAACGGTTGACCGGAGGCCACAAAGCCGAATGTGGCAAAGATTACCATCCCCACCATGACGATAAACGTGATGACGAGAATCGGCTTAGCATAGGTGATAAATAATTCCGGATTTACCAACATGCCGACAGAAACAAAGAATACCGCTCCAAATAAATCTTTGAGGGGTTGGAGGTTCTTTTCTATGCGGGTGATGAGTTCGGTTTCCGCTAAAATTGACCCCATAATGAAGGCCCCGAGTGCGGAAGAAAAGCCTGATGATGTTGCCAGCAGGACCATCCCGAAACAGAGGCTGATTGTGATGAGCAGAAGCATTTCGTCACTCAAAAAGTCTTGAATCTTTTTTAAGAATGTCGGCACCAGATATATCCCGATAATAAAACACAGCACTAAAAAGAACACGAGTTTTAAGGTACTGAAGACCAGTGCCATACCGTTAATCGTGCTGCCCATGGCGACAGTGGGGAGCAACACCAATAACAGCACGCCGACTAAATCTTCCACAATCAGTACGCCGAAAACCAGGTCGGTGAACTTCTGTTTTTTTATGTTCAAATCGTTAAATGCTTTGATGATGATGGTGGTGGACGACATGGAAATCATAGAGCCTAAAAAGAAGCTGTCTATGGTGGACCAGCCGAGCAACAGTCCTGTATTGTAGCCGACAAAAAGCATAAATAAAATGGTGATGTTGGCGGTAATCATTGCCGTTTTGCCCACGTTGAGCATCTTTTTGAAACTGAATTCCAAGCCCAAACCGAAGAGCAGGAATATCACCCCGATATCGGCCCACAAAGTGAGGTTTTCTTTATCTTGCACCGTGGGGAGCAGATTGACATACGGCCCCGCCAAAATCCCTGCCAACACATACCCCAGCACGATCGGTTGTTTGAGTTTTTTAAACAACAGAGTGGTGATCCCGGCGTAAATCATAATCAGGGTTAAGTCTATAATCAGCGGATGAATGGCATGCATTTTCGGCCTCTTTACAATAAGGTTACTCCAAAGCTTGAGAAAATCTTAAGTAAAAGTGGTTTAAGTTTTGTTAATCACAGAGGAAATATGTGTTTTTTTATTCACTTTTCAAGCACAAAAACACCGCTTCCGTTTGGTTTGAAGTAAGATGTTCCACCGTTGCCCCAGCGAACTTTCAGGCGATTGTTTGGTTGAAAATCATATTTTCCGCAATGGCGATACGGATTGTTAAAACTGCAAATCCACCCGTTATTTTGGTTTAAGAAAACATCTTCCCACTCGGCGGTTTTTAAGGTGACGGTTTCTGCACCGTTTGGTGGCATAAAGAAGTCGGAGGCCAAAGCATGCTGAAATTCTTTGACCCGCAAGTGATGTACTTTTTGATGATAGCGAACATAGATTGTGAACAGGCGTTCGGAAAGGTAAGCCATGGCGAGTTTTTGCTCGGTATCACGGGTGGCCAGATCTTCTTTAATCTCCTCATAAACCGGAAATAGAATGCTAAACAACCACGGCACATAATCGTTCAAAATCTCCCGTCTGGTGATGAAAAGATTTGCCGGATAAAAGCCCTCTTCACTATGCAGATTTTCCACGGCAAAATCATACATATCCGGATATTTTTGTTTGATGATTTCCAGCGCTTTATCCAAATCTCCGATAACGTGATCGGCTTTGTATTGCTCATAAGCGTTGCGTTTTATCGGCTCGGAAACCAGAATGTCATGCGTGGCAAACCACGGCAGAATGAATTTCTTTTGCAACTCCAGATTCCGCAAAAACGAATCGGCAAAACCGGCCAGATGTTTGATGCCCAGGTGGTAAAACCGCATTGACGGAAATGTTACCGTCGGGTAGCGTGGGTGCTGTGCGATGCTCAAAAAACGCCGATATTGAAACATCCCGACAAACGGTGATGTTGTGTTTTTATAGATCCAATATAAGGCGGTCACTTCGGCAAAATAGCGGTTCAGTTCAGAGATATTTTCCCCCGTATCATCACCAATGGTGTTTGCGTGCAACCAAGCCAGATCTTCTGCCGAAAATACGCCTTGTCGGGAGGGGGTGTTTTCAATTGCCCGTCCTGCCTGAATCGGGACAAACGTTTCAGATTTAACCAACGGAGCCGGCTTATAATACACCACATAAATCCGCAAATATTCCGTTTTGTAAACAAAGAGGATGTAAAGTGCTGCGGCCATAATAAAAGCGGCAAGCCCCACCACAAATGGAAAGAGAAACTTGCCGCTTTTCATAGGATTTCCCTAACAGCCTTAGGCGATAATGTTCGGGTTAATCAAGGTCTCAATTTTTTGAATTTTATTTTTAAGCGCATTCCGCTGATTATTGAGTTGTTGAGCCTGGAAGAAATCAATCATCTGCTTATTTTTCACCAAATGAGTAATATCCGATTTAACTCTTCTTTCCTCAAGCTTGAGCTCGCAGAGTTGAACTTGAAGTTTCCCGAAAGAATTTGAATTAGTCATATTTCCACTCCCGTTGATTGTCGTCCGATGACGATTCTTGTTACTTTGAGCGCATTATAGCGTAAAATCGGGTGAAAATCAAGTCTTTTTATTTAAAAAATAACCGCTTGTTTTGTCTTGTTATTCTGCTCTAAAAATCAATAAAACCATATCTTTTCCCCTCCTTTGGCTTATTTAAAAAATACCGACATGCCATAAAAATGACTTGCACGATAAAAAAAATAGTGAAAAAAAAGAAAATTGTGTTAGTAATATAAAAATTATCGGGTATCAATGCCCTAGTTTATAAATTAGAAATAGGAATTTTAGTATGAGTGATATTAAGAAAATCGGTATTTTAACCAGTGGTGGAGATTGTGCCGGATTGAACGCCGTTGTGGCTTCTGTGGTTAATTCTGCAGCAGAGTACGGGTGGGAAGTTTACGGTATTCATAACGGAACGGACGGATTAACCGAATCCCCTTTGTCTTATGAAGTATTGACAACGCGCAATTTTTCAGACACGCCGTGGCCAAGATTAGCCGGTTCATACTTAGGTTCTTTGAATAAAGGCGTTAAGATGGAATCTCAGGCAGAGGTTTCCGCTCGCTTTGGTAAAGGTGTTGCCGCACTCGGGCTGGACGCCGTTATTGTGGTTGGTGGTGACGGTAGTATGAATATCGTTAGCAACTATTGCCACAATGTTGGTGTTAAGATGGTTGGTATTCCGAAGACAATTGATAATGACACCCCGTTGACACAGTATTCCGTTGGTTTCAACTCTGCTTGTCAGGTTTGTGTTAATGCCATTGATGCTTTGTGGAAAACCGCTCGTTCTCACCAGAGAGCCCTCATTTTGGAGGTTATGGGGCGTGATGCCGGACACTTGGCTATGCACTCCGCAGTTGCCGGTTTTGCCGATGTTTGTCTGGTGCCGGAAATTCCTTACACCATTGACGGCATTGTGGCTAAATTGAAGAAGATTAAAGCCAGCGGGCGTAATCACGCGGTGATTGTGGTTTCTGAGGGCGTACACACCGAAAGCGGTGAAATGGTTTCCCAAACCAAAAACCTGATTGGTGAAAAAATTAACGGGGGAATCGGGGAATATTTAAGCTCTGCTTTGAATGCAAAATATTCTGACTTCCAGACTCGTGTAACAAAATTAGGTCACGTTCAACGTGCCGGTGATCCGACTGCTTTTGACCGTGCTTTGGCTTGTGCTTTTGGTGCCAAGGCGGTTGAACTGCTTGCTAACGGACACACTGACGTTATGGTTGGTTTGAACGGTGATAAGCTTGAAACATATCCATTAACCGACGTTGTTGCCGAAGGGACGACGATGCTCAGCAAGGACAGCGTGTATGTGAAGGCGGCTGTGGATATGGGGATGTATGTTGGCGAAATAGCTTAAAGGGGAAAATTTGAGTGCCTTTTGGGGGCGTGCTAAAACGCCGTCATTATCGTGAATTTCCTCCTTTATGTACGGTGTTCTATGTACACCGCAGTCGGAAATTCACTTCAAGCACGGCATTTTATCCCACCCAT
>CAYPIZ010000082.1:0-4853 GCA_964410935.1 uncultured Acetobacter sp.
ATTCATATAATAAAACGATAATTCACAAAGTTGAGGAATTTGCGATTGAATAAATATGGTAGATTTTTGCGGATCCAACCCACAAGAAAGATAATCCAATGCCACTTCTGAAATATTGTTACGAACTTTATTAATATCATCGGCATTGTCCGTCAAAGCCTGCGCATCGGCAATCATAATATAAATCTTGTCATACTGACCGCTGTTTTGCATTAACACACGGCGCTTAAGCGAGCCGACATAATGCCCTAAATGTAGCTTTCCGGTAGGTCTATCCCCTGTTAAAATAACGTCTTGCATAATTAATTCCTCATAAATTTTTTCGTATTGCTAGCACACAACACCCCTATTGTCAAGCCGGCAGATGCACCTATTTACTTTTGCCATCCTTTAACCGCTTTGTTGAGATAATCATCATACACGTTTCGTGTTGATTGCGGTTGGGCAATTTCTCCGGCAATAATATTTTCCGTTTCCGGTAAAATCCAAGGCCGTTCTGCCAAACGATAGCGCGCCATATCGGCAAAAAGTCTGGCTTCCATATATGTACCTAAAGAAGAATAGCGTATGTGAAACAGCGGATATTGTTTCAGAAAGTCAGCAAATAATCTTTGGTGTTCAGGAAGAAGCGTACCCTTGCCGGATAAAATCCGTTCAAAGCTTTCTAATACGACAGGATTCTTCCACCCACCGCCAAATAAAATAATCTCCGACGGGAGCGTCACATTCTGTTGTGCTTGCGCCAACGCAAACGCCGTTACATACGCGGAAAAATATTCAAAAGTGCGGACAGCATCACAAAAATCAATCTGTTTTTCCCGCACAAAAGAAAAAATTTCATCCTGATGATAATATGCCGGATCACCGGATTTCGGAAACGGCTTTTCATAAAATTCTCGTCCGATTTCAAACAAACGAGCAAAAAGTTCTGCTTGAAGACATCCCTTTTGCCCGAACTTTCCGTCTTCATCAAAAGCAAGGGATGTTTGCTGACGAATATAGGTATCAATGTAGTTATTAAACGGGCCGACATCTGCCGCTAAGACGGGCTTTCCCTGCTTAATCACCGCAAAATTGGCCGTATTGCCACCGTTATAATAAATACCGTCCCCCTCTGTTGCAGCAATATGTGCATTGTGCAAAGGAACAAGCGGTGCGCCTTCAAAACCGGCCATAATGTACGCCGAGCGGAAATCGTAAACAACGCGGATTCCCGTTAGATCCGCCAACATTTTACCGGAACCGAGCTGCACGGTATACGGTTGTGTTTTTTCTTTTTCAGCTTTTGAAGGGGGATTATGATCCAAAGTTTTCCCATGAAAACCGATAGCCGCAATTTCTTCTTTACGAATACCGGCTTTCCGACAAAGGACCTCCACTGCGTTAGCCACCTGTTGCACATACTCATCATGTATGGCATAAAAATCATCTAAGGCTTCAATTTGAGCTCTGTTTTTACCGTAAGCTTGTGCCCGAAGAGTTGCCATTTTAGTTTGCATATCTGCAGAATACGGCACGGAATAACCGGCAACATCACGCATTTTATCCCCACAAAATGCCGTCAACACCAGATCAATGGCATCCATGGAATTACCTGTCATACATCCGATAAAATAACTTTCTTTCATCAAACCACCTTTTCTCAATTTAGCGGTATTTTATGCCCTTAAACCTTAAAAAACATAAAACTTTTTATTGTTTTCTAAGAAAAAAGAGATATACTGCACCTGATTTGCAAATGGGAGGGTATTATGGTTCACGATCATCACGAACATCAACACGAAATTAGTGAAAAAACGATCTCACGGCTTATGTTGTCATTTATCATCAACATGCTGCTCACCGTAGTGGAAATTATCGGCGGTGTTATTGCCGGCAGTGTTTCACTTATCGGGGACGCCTTGCACAACACATCAGATGCTTTTTCTATTTTGATTGCTATTATTGCTTTCAAAATCGGGCATAAAAAAGCCAACAGCCACTATACCTACGGGTTCAAACGGGCAGAGACAATCGGCGCTTTCGTTAATTTAATTTTGTTATTTGTTGCCGGATGCTATTTAGCGGTTGAAGGTATTGAAAAGCTCATCTTCCCTAATGAAATAGACGGTGGAATGATTATCTGGGTTTCCGTTTTGGCTTTGATTATAGACAGTGCCACCGCCGGTTTATCACACCAAGGGTCTGACCATAACAGCAATATGAAGCTCCTCTTTTTGCATAACCTTGCCGATGCGTTAGGATCTGTGGGGGTAATTGTTTCCGGTATTTGCGCCCTGTATTTTAAGCTCTATCGTGTGGATGGGATTATTGCCCTTGGGATTGCCGTATATATGATTTATCAAGCCGTATTAGCTTTCCCGAAGTTGGTTAATATTTTGATGAATGCCGCACCGGACAATCTGAATTTGGATGAAATAAAAAAAGCTCTTTCCGAGCTTGACGGCGTAAATGATGTACATCACCTGCACTTATGGTGCATTTATGAAGAAGGCACATCATTGGAATGCCATATTGTTTCCAATGATCAAGACATTGTTCACCGCGCGACCGAGCTTCTGAAAGACAAATTTGACATTCATCATTGCACCATTCAGGTAGAAACAAACTGCCATGAATGTGCTCACTGCCAAATTTAACCCCTTTTTCGCTGATTTTACTTGACTCTTGTGATATTTTTTTATAAATAACACACAGTTTTTGTTGTGGTGCAGCAACAAGAGCTTTTTTTAATATGCACAAGTCCGCCTCAAAGAGGGTCTGGCATTTTTTGAAATAAAATAATAATGGCAAATACTGCAGAAATTAAAATCCCTGAAATGACAGAAAATTTTGAAGACCTGTTAAAAGAACAGTTCGGTGATAAAGGTATCGTCGGCACTGTAATGAAGGGTACAGTTATCCGCATTACCGATGACTTTGCAACCGTTGATGTTGGTTTGAAGTCTGAAGGTCGCATTCCGTTGCGTGAATTCGGAAGAAATGATGAGTTAAAAGTTGGTGATGTTGTAGAAGTTTTAGTAGACAGATACGAAGACAAAGACGGCAACATCGTATTATCTCGTGAAAAGGCTCGCCGTGAAGAAGTATGGCAAGATCTTGAAAAGATGATGAACAACAACGAACGTGTAAACGGTGTTATTTTCGGCCGTGTTAAAGGTGGCTTTACCGTTGATTTGAACGGTGCAATTGCTTTCCTTCCTGGTTCACAAATTGACATTCGTCCGATCAAAGACATTACGCCTTTGATGGGGATTTCCCAACCTTTCCAAATCTTAAAGATGGACAAGGTTCGTGGCAATATCGTTGTTTCCCGTCGTGTTGTATTGGAAGAAACCCGCGCTTCTGCTCGTGCAGAATTGATTGACGCCATCAAAGAAGGCTCTGTTCTGGAAGGTATCGTTAAGAACCTTACTGAATACGGTGCATTTATTGACTTGGGCGGTGTTGACGGCTTATTGCACGTTACAGATATTTCTTGGAAGAGAATTAACCACCCGGCAGAAGTTCTTTCTTTGGGTCAAACAGTTAAAGTTCAGGTTATCAAATTCAACGAAGATACACAGCGCATTAGCTTGGGTATGAAACAGCTTGAAAATGATCCTTGGCAGGTTGTTGCTGACAAATACAAAGTTGGCGAAATCTACACAGGTAAGGTAACCAACATCACTGATTACGGTGCATTTATTGAACTGGAAGACGGTATTGAAGGTTTAGTTCACGTTTCTGAAATGAGCTGGACTCGTAAAAACGTTCATCCGGGTAAGATTGTTTCTACTTCACAAGAAGTTCAAGTTAAGGTTTTGGAAGTTGATGTTGACAAACGTCGTATCAGCTTGGGCATCAAACAATGCATGCCGAACCCATGGGCTGCTTATGTTGAAGAGCATCCGTTAGGATCCGTTATTGAAGGCAAGATCAAAAACATCACCGAATTCGGTCTGTTTATCGGTTTGTCTGATGAGATTGACGGTATGATCCACTTGTCTGATATCTCTTGGGAGAAATCCGGCGAAGAAGCTGTTAAAGAATACAGCAAAGGTCAGACAATTGAAGCTAAGATCATTGACGTTGACGTTGAAAAAGAACGTATCAGCTTGGGCATCAAACAGATGTCTGAAAACAACGTTGCTATGACTTTGGAAACCTTGAAGAAAGGGGATATTGTTAAAGCCGTTGTTACCGGTGCTGATGAAAAAGGCGTTCAGGTAAACGTTCAAGGCATTGCTGCTACGATTAAGAAAGCAGACTTGTCTAAAGAAAACAACGATCCGTTGAGCTACAAAGAAGGCGACATCTTGGAAGCTAAATTGACTTCCGTTGATCGTAAAAACGCTAAATTAGGCGTTTCCGTTAAGGCTTACGAGATTGAAGAAGAAAAGAAAGCTTTAGAAGAATATTCTAACACTTCTTCCGGTTCTTCTTTGGGTGATGCTTTAGGCGAAGCTTTGAAGAACAAAGAATAATCTTTATTCTGAAAGAAAAAACTCCTTAAACCACACGGTTTAGGGAGTTTTCTTTTATAAAAAAAGGTAAGGTTAATCTTCGCTTTCCTCCACCAACATATCTTCTTCAACTTCAACCGGCTGAGCCGTTGAAGAATCTACCGGAGCAACCTCCACCCCCGGATTCCCCGGAAGCGGTTGCATATCATTTTCCGGCACGGTTGCCGAAGAACTATACGTTTCTACCACCATCACACCGGTTGCATTTGGTGTCGCATTTTGAGCACCGGAACCGGCCACGGCTTGCCCTACCACCAGTGCAATCGCCGCCAAAGCCAATAAGCTTAAAAATATCCTATTCATATTATCTCTCCTAAAATTAAATAAACAGAGACGATATAATCCCCA
>CAYPIZ010000083.1:0-4759 GCA_964410935.1 uncultured Acetobacter sp.
AGAGAACAGCGACACGATAGTTGCGAAAAGCAGACAGAAAAGGATCCGCTCCCTGCTGCCTTTTTTCATGAAATTGATGAACGCTGAAACAAAAACATTTTATTAGGAGAACACTTATGGAAGTTCTATTAGAGTCTATACTCTGGATTATTGAAATTGTCTTGCAACTATACTTTGTCTTAGTCGTTTCAAATGTTGTTTTATACTGGCTTATGCATTTTGAAATTATCGGTCAGGGTGGCGATGCTTTCAAAAAGTTTTTAGCCGTTTTACACCAAATTACCGAACCGGTTTACGCAAAGCTACGCGAATGGATCAAACCGATTGCCGGCTTTGATATTTCTCCTTATGTGTTGATTGTTGCTTTAATGCTCGTTTTACACATTTTGGAAAAGACCCGTTACGCACTTATCGGGTAATCCCTATGTTTTTTGAACCGACCGCACAAGGGTACATATTGCGCATACGTGTAACGCCCAATTCGTCCCGTTGTGCGGTTTCGGGCATTTTTACCGACAACCTCAATCAAGATTATCTGAAAGTTTCGTTGACTGCCGTTCCCGAAAAGGGAAAAGCCAACAAAGAGCTGATAAAATTTTTAAGTCAAACCCTTGATATCAGCAAACAGTCTTTCACACTTATCACCGGTGAGACGGATCGATATAAAAAGATCCTCCTTGAAAGCTCCCCCTCTTCCTTTTTAGAAGAAAAACTCTCTTCTCTGGAGATCACATCATGACCGCAACAATTCTGGACGGTAAGGCTCAAGCCCTTGCCTTAAACCTTGCTCTCAAAGCCAAAATTCAAACTCTCCCCACCGCACCGGAGTTAGCCGTTATTCTGGTTGGGGGAGATCCTGCCAGTCAGGTTTACGTCAACGCAAAAAAGAAAGCCTGCTTGGAAGTCGGGATAAAATCGGAAACTTATCACCTAAGTGAAGATATTTCCGAGGCAGAGCTGATTGATTTTATTGAAGACCTTAATAATTCACCGGAAGTCAACGGCATTTTGGTGCAACTTCCCCTTCCTAAACACTTAAATGAGGCAGAAATTCTCAATCATATTTCGCCGCTAAAAGATGTTGACGGTTTTACCGCTCTCAACACCGGCCGTCTGCTGCAGAAATCTCCCGAAGCGGTTATTCCTTGCACCCCGAAAGGAGTTCTAAAACTCATCAAATCAACCCAAACGGATTTATCCGGTTTGCACGCTGTAATTGTCGGTCGTTCACAAATTGTCGGGCTCCCTATTGCACATTTACTGCTGGCGGAGAACTGCACCGTAACGGTCGCCCACTCTAAAACGAAAGATCTACCGGCTCTGTGTCAAACGGCAGACATTCTGGTTGTCGCAATCGGTAAACCGGAATTTATCACCAAAGCATACCTTAAGAAGGGCGCAATCGTCATTGATGTTGGGATTAACCGCACTCCCCGGGGGCTTAAAGGGGATGTTTTGTTTACGGATGCTTGCGAAGTGGCTTCTTACATCACCCCCGTTCCCAAAGGAGTCGGCCCGATGACCATTGCCATGCTTTTGGAAAATACCGTTGAGGCATATTTAAAACAACAGCACTCTTAAAATCCGCCATTTGCGCATTATATAACAGAAAACAAAATTTTCGGGAGAGATATAATGCACAATTTAGGCAATATTTTTTTATACAACAACCACGCCCCACACGATCGCCACGCCGATTTTTTGAAACAACAAGGCTATTTTTTATTTGATACGGATAATCTCCACCGCTTCGGTTTATACAACAAAGAAGTCACACCGGATGTACTGGTTTTTGATTTCACCCACAACACCACACCGGATTTCATCGCCTCGGTTCTCAATAAAAATCAATTTGCCCCGGCACCGATACTCGTTATATCGGATCTCCCCAAAGCGCTGATTTACAATCCCGCCGTCAGCCACTATCTTTCCCACACCAGCACGGAAAATGACTTAAACGACATTATGGAAAGCTACACCATCGGCAACAAGAATCATCAAATTTTATACATCAACCTCAAACCGTTTGAACGTCCGGATTTTGTAAATTCCGCAAAAGATCGGGGCTTCAGCATTTTTGAAGTCCATAATCTGCAATCTGCCCGCCGCTATATGCAAAAGAACACGCCCTCCGTCATCTGCATCAACTTCTTGCCGGCGCTTCAAACATCACAAAAGCTTTTCACTTTTCCGAAAACTTTTTATGTGGAAAACAGTCAAAATGTTGAGGAAATTGCCCGTTTTTTAAGTTAAAGCTGTTAGCCGAAAGATAACTTTTGGACGGATAATCTAATGGCTTTACAACACTTAACGCAACACATCTATAATAAAACGTTGGATTTGGCTTCTCGTAAAAATGCTCTGCTCTGGCTTTTTGCCATTGCCTTTATTGAGAGTTCTTTTTTCCCGATTCCCCCGGATATTATGATTATCCCCATGGTTCTTGCCACCCCAAAGCAAGCCTACAAAATCGCCCTCGTAGCCTTGGTTGCCAGTGTCCTCGGCGGATATTTCGGCTATGCTATCGGTTTTTACGGTTTTGAACTGATTGCCAAACCGCTGTTAGAATTTTACGGCTACATGGAACAGTTCATCAAATTTGAAAACTACTATAATGAATATGGCGCCTGGATTGTCTTCGGGGCCGGTATCACCCCTTTCCCGTATAAAATCATCACCATTGCCAGCGGTGTTGTTCACCTGAACTTGGTTGTCTTCACCATTGCTTCCGTATTGGCTCGCGGTATCAGGTTTTACCTCATTGCCTGGTTGCTCAAACGCTTCGGTGCGCCTATGAAAACTTTTATCGAGAAAAATCTCAATCTGCTTTCCATCTTATTTTTGCTCCTCCTCATCGGTGGATTCGCAATCATCAAGTGGCTTTAAGCTTTGCTCAATTCATAGAGGGCTATTGCCGCCGCAGTAGAAACATTCAGACTTTCTACCTTGGGCGAAATGGGTAACTTCACCGTTGCATCACAGTTTTCCTGTACCAAACGTCGCATACCTTTCCCCTCAGAGCCCATCACAATGGCAATTTTACCTTTTTTATTCACCTTATCAATGGTATCCGTGGCATAACCGTCCATTCCCATCACCCAGAAGCCACCGTCTTTTAATTGCTCAATAGCACGGCTCAGATTCGTCACCCGTGCCATCGGCACAAACTCCATCGTACCGGCAGCCGCCTTATCCATTGCTCCCGATTCTAACGGAGAATTCTTATCCTGTACCACCACACCCAGTGTCCCGAACGCCGCAGCAGAACGTACAATCGCCCCGATATTTTGCGGATCGGTCACCTGGTCTAAAATCAGAACATGGCAATTTTCTCTAGCCTCTGCCATCTCCGTCAGATCTGCAATATCATAGCTTTCCAAACGTTCGGCATACAAAGCAAATCCTTGGTGCACGGCATCATTCGGCAAAAATTTAGCAAAATCTTTTTTATCCGTCACCTGCACGGAAACACCAAGATTCAACTTTTCAATTTCAGTTCTGTTTTCCGGTGCAATCACCAATTTTAAGAGCTTTCTTTTCGGATTTTGCAGTGCACTCATCACCGCATGCCTTCCGTAAATAATCAGCTGTTCATTGCTCTTTCCTTTGGTTTCCGGCATCTTTTTAAAATTCTTCATTGTATCACCTTTCTCAACACGCCTCCGTGCAACCGTAACAACCGTTCTGCCTCGGCTTTATCACATTGTTTCACACACATCACGCAGGCCGTTTTAACATTATTATCCGCTTTTATACGATATTCTGCAGCTTTTTCAATAGAAATTCCGCAAACGGCGGCAATAATCCGCTCACTCCGAAGCACAAGCTTATCGCATGTTGTCTGCAAATCCACCATATAATTCCCGTAGGTCTTACCGATTTTAACCATACTTGCGGTAGAAAGCATATTCAGCACCATTTTCTGTGCCGTACCGGACTTCATCCTACTGGATCCGGTAATCACCTCCGGCCCCACCGGTGTACAAATACAGATATCGGCAAAATTTCGCAACCCTGCCTGCGGATTAGAAGTCACCCCCACCGTCACTGCGCCACGGCTTCTTGCCTCTTGCAACACTTTTAAAACATATTTCGGATTACCGGATGCCGATATACCGACAACCACATCTTTTTCTGTCGGCTGAAAATCATTCAACTGCGCCAAGGCTTCCTCTTCAGAATCTTCTGCCCCCTCAATGGAATGCCGCAAAGCATAATCTCCCCCGGCGATATATCCTTTAATCATCGTCTCCGGCACGGAATATGTTGGCCAACATTCCGACGCATCTAAGACACCGAGCCTCCCGCTCGTACCTGCGCCGAAATAGCCTAATCTTCCCCCGTTCAACAAAGCCCGCGCAATAGCATCAACCGCCTTTTCAATCTCCGGCAGCGCCTGCCGTACCGCTTCTGCCACATGTAAATCTTCCTCATTGATCAGGCGCAAAATTTCTGCCGTTGAGGCCAAATCTATTTCTTTTGTTTTGGGGTTTTGACCCTCCGTTAAGATGTTTTTCATCACATATCCTTTTATTTTTACAACATAAAGCAAGCCTAGCAAAAAAACTTTAAGATTCGCTAAAAAAACTTGTTGACATTATCGGAAAAATACGTTTTTATTCCTGTGTCAGGTTGAAAGACTATGTTCTTTTTCCCTCGCAAACAGTTTTAGCGGAGGGGTGGCAGAGCGGTCAAATGCAACGGACTGTAAATCCGTCGACTTTCGTCTACGATGGTTCGAATCCATCCCCCTCCACCA
>CAYPIZ010000084.1:0-4726 GCA_964410935.1 uncultured Acetobacter sp.
GATAACAGGGTGATGTTCGGCATATTTACCGGATATTCCAAAACATAAAGGCCTTTGGGCGCACCGTAAGCAAAAGATGTTTTGGAAATGAGTGTTAAAACAAAGAGTAAACCGTAAAAAAAGCGTTGCATATCGTTTTCCCTGTTAATAAAATAAATGTATTTTGCACTTTGAGGAGTTTTGATATATCCTCAAGTAGAAGTTATTGCAATACATAGGATAAAAAATGAAATATTTAGTTAAATTTTTAATGATTTTTTCAGTATTTTTTCTCATTCTATATGTGAGCGGGTGCGGAAGAATTTCCGCTAATACGCCTCCGGAAGGGAGCGGTTACCCGCATACATATCCCCGTTACTAAGAGGGTTTATCGTTTGATAGGAAGTAAAAATGAGTAAAGATGATGAAGATTTTTCTGATGTAATGATTCCATACGTGGAATTTGCCGAAAATGCCAATGAACGGACGCCGTGTATTTTGGTGTTGGATTGTTCCGGCTCTATGCGGGGAGAACCGATTAAACAGCTTAATACCGGTTTGCAAGCGTTGGAAAGAGAATTGAAAGATGATATTGACGCCAGTTCACGGGTGCAACTGCTGGTGATTAAGGCTTATGGTAAAGATAATGCGGAGATTTCTTCGGATTGGGTTGATGCGATGAATTTTACCGCACCGGTGATGGCGGCTTCCGGTTTATCCCCTATCGGTAAGGCGATGGAATTTGCGTTGAAAAAAATTGAAGATCAGAAATGTTTGTATGACAGTTGCGGTATTACCTCCAAACGGCCGTGGATCTTTTTGATTAGTGACGGAGAGCCGACGGATTACGGTTGGGAACAGGCCGCTGCGAAGTGTCGTGAAGCTCAACAGAATAAAAAAGTGGTGATTCATGCTGTGGGGACGCAGGGGGCTAATCTTGAAAAATTGGCAAAATTTTCTTTGATTGCACCAAAGCGTTTGAGTGGGTTGAAGTTTACGGAGTTCTTCCTGTGGTTGAGCCGCAGTGTTTCCTGTATCTCTCGCGCAGCACCGAATATGCCTGATATTTTAGATGATATTGAAGAATGGCATGAAGACAACGCCTAAGAAAATCCGTGTGATAGCCACAAAAATTACCGGCGGATTGCATCAATCCAAGAAAAAGCCGTGTCAGGATTTTTATCAGTATGCCTGTTCCGGGAATAAGCTGGTGGCGGTGGTTTCGGACGGGGCAGGGTCTGCCAAATATGGCGTTATCGGGGCAAAGATTGTTTGTGAAACGCTGGTGAATGTGCTCATCAATACGCCGTTGAAACAGGCTGAAGCCGGTGTGTGCAAGGCGATAGAGTTGGCACGGGAACGGCTGGTTATTCATCGGCTTAATCGCAGCAAAAGTGAAGAGGAAATTCTTAATTTCTCGGCAACCGTTGTGGGTGTGGTGTATCATAAAAACAGAGGATTCTTTTTCCACATTGGTGACGGTGCCGGAATCGCTTTGAGCCATACCTGTGTGATTTCTCCACCGGCAAATGGAAGTTTCTCGTGCGAGACGTATTTTTACACCATGCAAAATTGGCGCGAGTGTCTGCGTTTTACTCCTCTTAAAGGGGCGGAATCGTTGTTGCTGATGACAGACGGTGTGACGGATTTTGCTTTGTCTGCGGATATGAAGTGCCTGAAAAAAGGCTTTGTGGAGCCGATTAACACTTATCTGAAAGCAGAAAGTAATAAAGGAAGAGCGTTGAAAGCGCTGAATAATACACTGGATACGGGGCCGGCTAAAAAACTTAATTTAGATGATAAAACTTTTGTGTGGGTAGGATTATGAGTGAAGCGACCGCAGAGCAAGGCTATAATGCCATTTATGGTGACGGACATTTTGAACGGTTGGTTTTGGGTGAACTGCTGAATAAAGGCGGTGCGGCAGGTAAAGTCTATGCCTTGAAGGATAAGCCTGCTAAGGTGGCAAAAATTTTTCATGAACGTCAGAAAAGCAATACGAATCGCCGTAAATTGGAAGCAATGGTGCTGAATAACCCGAATATCCCGAGTGTGAAAGCCGGTGGGGTGGAGTATGTGCAGATAGCTTGGCCGGAAGCTGTTTTGGAAGATGATGAAGGCTATTGTGTGGGGTATGTGATGCCGTTTATCAATACGGCAGAGGCGGTGTCGCTGGATCACCTGATGCAGGGGGCTGTGCGTACAAAGCTCGGTCTGAGTGATAAATATGATTATCGGGTGATGGCGGCGTATAATGTGGCTTTGATGGTGGCCTCTTTACACAAATACGGGCACTATATCATAGACTTGAAACCGGCAAATGTGTCTATCTATAAAAAGACTATGACCGTGGCCATGTTTGATTGCGACGGGTTTTCTATTCAAGGTGAGCGGGAGCGCTATCCGGCGGAGTTTGTGAGTGAAGAATATATTTATCCGGAGGGGATGGACCAGACCTGTGAGGAAATGGGGGAAGAACAGGATAAGTTTGCGCTGGCAGTGATTATCTTCAAGCTTTTGAATAACGGTATTCATCCGTTTTCCGGTGTGGTGAAAAAAAATGCCGACAGTACCCTTTCTATCCAAGAGCGCATTGAGCAATATCACTATGCTTACGGTATGTGGGGGGATAGCTATCAGGCACCGCATCCGTACAGTTTGCATGAATTTTTACCGCAAAGTACTTTGAAACTCTTTGACAGAGCGTTTATGAAAGGGCAGCAGCGCCCGAGTGCGGCAGAATGGCAAGCAGAGTTGGATTATCTGCTCAAAAATTTGAAACGCTGTAAGAAAAATCCTAACCATGCTTATTTTACCAATAAAGGGTGCGGTTTGTGTGCGTCGGAAGAGCGTTTGAAAGCGAATCTGAAAACGATTCAGGAGCAAAAGACTGCTCCGCGTAAACTCCGCGGATTTGAGGTGAATACTCTGTCTAAGGAGAATATGGAGGAGCATAAACAGCAACGCCGACAAACCGAACGTCAGGAAGAGCGGATAACGTATGTTTTGGTGATGCTGTACAGCCTGTTGATGATCTTTTTGCCGCGTCTGGCTATGATTTATCATGAAACTTTGCAGGATCTGGGGATATCTTTGCAACTTATTTTGATGATTCTGTTCTTCAATTTTTTGCATGCCGAGGTCAAAAAACAACGGTTTTTCCTGACGAAAATGTTGGGAAGTGTGATTTTAAACACTTTAATAACATACACTTACGGCTGCGTGGCCATGGCGTTTGTTTTGGGGAACAAAATTGATTGGATGCACTTGTTCGGGCTTTCCTAGGACAATGGTTTCCTAAAGGATACTATGGCGCGCTGAAGTTCCTACTTTTCATTTTAAAAAAAGATGCTATAAAGGTGTTAGGTTTTATTTAGTTTAAGGATAAATTTGTGATAAATCTGAAAAATGTTGTGATCTCCGGTAAGGAGGTTTTGCCGATTATTGAAGGCGGAAAAGGTATTAACGGAACAGACGGAAGAAGTAGCGGCCATTTTGCTAAGGAAGGTTGCGTGGGGACAATTTCGCTGGTTAGTGCGGATTTCTATGATGAAAACGGTAACGTGGTGATGGAGCGTTCTACCCGTTTGAAACGTCAGGAACGGCATGAAGATTTGGTGGCTGCGGCGATTAAAGGCGGTATTGCACAAGCACAGATTGCCCATGAAATAGCCGGTGAAAACGGAAGAATCCATGTTAATGAGCTTTGGGAATTGGCCGATTCCGAGACGATTATCACCGAAGTTTTGAAAGCAACACACGGGTTGATCCACGGGGTTACCTGCGGTGCCGGTTTGCCGTATAAACTGGGTGAAATTGCTTCTGCTCACGGGGTGTATTATTACCCGATTGTATCTTCGGCACGGGCTTTTCAGATTTTGTGGAAGCGTTCTTATGCAAATTATCGTGAGTTTTTGGGCGGCGTAGTTTATGAAGATCCATGGCTTGCCGGTGGACATAACGGTTTATCCAATGCCGAGAATCCGGAACAGCCGGAAGATCCGTATAACCGCATTAAGGAATTGCGTGCAACTTTGTGCAAACTCGGTTTGAACGACTTGCCGATTATTATTGCCGGCGGTGTGTGGTGCTTGTCCGAGTGGGAGAATTATCTGGATAATCCGGAAATCGGGACGGTGGCTTTCCAATTCGGGACACGTCCGATGATCACTACCGAAAGCCCGATTAGTGCGGCTTGGCAGAAAGTTATGTTGCAGACGAAACCGAAAGATGTTTTGTTGCAACGTTTCAGCCCGACAGGTTTTTATTCTTCCGCGATTAAAAATAAATTTATGCTCCGCTTGATGGAACGCAAAGAGGGTGAAGTTGTCTTTTCTGCCGAAGCTACGGAAGAATTTGATACGCCTTTGCAAGTTACACCGGTTAAGACCGTGTATATTAAGGCCGGTGATATGGCCAAGGTGCAAAATCAGATGGCAAAAGGATATACGGTTATTCAGGAAACTCCGGACACGACAGTTGTCTTTTTGAGCCCGTCAGAGTGGCAGACCATGAAGGAAGATCGGGCAAAATGTCTGGGCTGTTTGTCCCAATGTCAGTTCTCTACCTGGTCCGGTACAAAAGGAACGACAGGTAAGCTTTGCGATCCGAGAACATATTGTATTCACAAGACTTTATTTGATATCAGCCATAACGGCAAGACGGATGACAACCTGCTTTTTGCGGGGCATCAGGTATATCGTTTTGGGCAAGATCCGTTGTATGCGAATGGGCATGTGCCGAGTAC
>CAYPIZ010000085.1:0-4724 GCA_964410935.1 uncultured Acetobacter sp.
GCATTAGAGCAGAGCATAAACCGTCAATTCCCCATGTTCGAAAATTTCTGAAAGGGATAGATAATGGCGTATAAAACTTTTAATTATGCAGTTACAGATATAATAAACGAAAATAGCTATATGTAAATAAGGGGTAGTCTCAACGTTTGGATTATCTCCGAATGTCACCATCCAGAGGAAACGTCCCTGCCCTTGCGACGGGGTGTTTTGTTTCGAAAGACAAAAAAATAATGGGGACGACAGGGCGTCCCCTCAATCTTACGGCACAAGGCCTTATTATATATGCATTGACTGTCTAATTAATCTCTGAAAAAAATTACGTCCTTACACATATCTATTCTATGTAACGATATTTTCCTTGAACTGTCAAGCAAAATTATATAGCATTCTCTTATATATACTTTTAACGGAGAACATTATGAAATATCGTTTAGGATTAGATTTGGGTGTCGGATCAATTGGCAGTGCTCTGATTCAACTGGATGACAAGAATAATGCATTGGATATTATTGATGCAGGTGTCCGAATTTTTGAAGTGTCGGAAGGCGCAGAGGACAGAAGATTGAAGAGAACAGTGCGCAAAAATCTTATCCGCACGAGAAAACGATTAGAACTCTTAGCTCAAAAATTATGGGAAAACGGCTTATGGGTTAATAATACACCTGAAGGAACGGCGCATCTGTGTTCCAAATCTCCCTATAAAATTCGACATGATGCCGTTTATGAACAGCTAAGTAATCCCAATTATATTGGACGGGCAATTTTGCATTTGGCTAAGCACCGCGGTGCAGGATATGTGTGTGCTTCGGAAGAAATGGAAGAGGAAGTTCTGGACGAAGGTGAAAAATCCAAGAAAAAAGCTTCTCCATACGAAAATATGTCTGCTTATTTGAAAAAGACAGGATCAAAAACCCTAGGTGATTTTTTCTACAAACGTTTATGTGAGGGATTTGGAAAAGATTCAAACAATCAATTTATCTCGCCCGAAAAACGTATTTTGCGACAAAAAGAATCTGCCTTACAAAACGGTACTGTGGATTATGCCATTCCTCGCTATTTGGTTAAAGATGAATTTCATCAAATCTGGGATACACAAGCACAATATTTTTCACAAATGCGCAAAGTCGGCTTAAAACAAGAAATTTATGACATTTTGTTTTATGAAAAAGCCCCTGCCCCGTATGCTACGGGCAAATGTATTTATTTTAGAGAAGAAGATCGTCTGCTAAAAGCTCATCCCCTTGCGGAAATGCGCCGAATTTATGAAGAAGTCAACAATATCCGCCTTGAAACAGATATGGGAAGACAACCTTTGTCTTTAGAACAACGAGATAAAATTATTCATGAGCTTTTATTGCAGGGTCAGAATGCCGGTAAACAAGCCATCAAATCTCTACTCAACTTAAGTGGGCAAGTAAAAGTTTCAATTGAAGATGATAAGGTTATTAAAGCATACTTATATTCCCGACCGGAGTTTATGTGTATTCCGTACTTTCGCAATCTATCAGAAGCCGAAATGGCCGAACTGGTTGAGTTTTTAGCTGAACCCAAAGATCCTAATGACAAAAACGGACGCTTGTTGACGGAAGACAAGCAAATTTTAAAATTAAAAGATATCCTTCATTTTGACAATGAAAAAGCTATCGGTGAACTTTTAGCCAAATTGCCTAAAGGGCGAAGCATGCTCGGTTTACGTGCTACAAAAATTTTGCTTGAAGAACTGAAAAAAGAGGTCTTGTCGCACAGAGAAATTACTGACCGTCTGATCAAGACAGATCCTCGTTTTCAGGCAGAAGAAGAAATTGCCAGAGATCTACAAGGAAAATATAAAACATTACCTTATTATGGAGAGATCTTGCTCACGGATACGCAACCTCTGCCGCCCTTGATCAAAAAATATAATCAAGCTTTAAACAAAGATGAAAGAGAATACGGAAAGATTGCGAATCCTGCCGTACATAGGATTTTAAACCAGATACGGCTCGTTGTAAACGAAATCATCAAACTATACGGCAAACCTTATGAAATTTGCATTGAAGTTGGAAAAGATGTCGGTTTATCCACAAAAAAGCAAGCCGAACAAGACAAAAAGCATAAAGAAAACACAAAAAATAATGAGGAAGCCACACAATACCTTTTGGATCACCACATGCCTATAACACGTGACAACATCTTAAAATATAAATTATATAAGGAGCAAGGCATGGTGGATGCTTATGAACCAACCGTAAAAATACCTCAGGATTTTTCTGGTTTTGAAATTGAGCATCTGTGTCCTCAGGCCGTCGATGGATCCGACACATACAACAATTTATGTTTGGTTAGTCGTAATGCCAATCTTGGTAAAGGAAAGATGTTTCCGTATGAGTGGTTTAGTGTTCACTATGCCGATCACCCCGAAATTATCAGGGACATTCTAAAGAATGCACGCGCCAGATTGCCAAAGCAAAAAGCGTGGCGTTTTGAAGCTGATGCCCGTGAAAAGTATGAGGGCAAAGGCGACACCGATGCAACCAACCGATATTTGGCAGATACGCGGTATGTTTCTAAAATGGCGATGCGATATCTTAAAGCGATTATTGATTGTCCAGCTGGTCAAGAACATACCGAGAACAGAATTTTTTCCGTCCGTGGTCGCCAAACGGCAGAATTGCGCAAACGTTGGAATCTACTTGGATTAGAATATGATTTGGCTGGATTAAGTCACAACATTCCGCGTTATCTTGCGTTGCCAACTGAGGTGATTAATTCCAAAACAGGTGAAATTTTTGATCGCAAGAAAAACCCTAATTGGAAAGCAAAACCGCGTATTGACCACCGTCATCACGCAATGGATGCCATAACGGTTGCTTGTGTTGACTGGTGGATGATAAAAAACATGAGTGATGAAGACAAATTGGACAGAGCTTGGATCAAGGCACAGCCCCTACAAAACGTGCCCTATTTTCGAGAGCGTGTCATTGAGGTTTTGAAAAATATCAAGGTGTCGCATAAACCTGAACACAACAAAGAAGGCCAGTTGCACAAGGAAACGGGACTTACGGTGTTATGTGTGAATCCCGAAGATAAAAATGCCGTCATTACCGTGCGCTCTAGAAAAATTTTAGAGGTCTTGAAAACATTTAAAGATTTAGACAAGTTACTTGTGTCACCTGCCATAAAAGATGAATGGTATCACGATATTTCACAAAACCGTCAAAAACAAGCCAAGCTCAAGGAAGATTTTGAATTGTACAGCAATACGGCAGAACAGATCTTGATTGCGGAAAACGAAAAGGCTGTGGCGGAAGGCAAAAAAGAACGCAAAATTACGGAAAAGATGATTTTAATGCGTGCCTTTGCGATCATACAAGAGAAAAAATTGTGGCAAGGGGGGAGTTTTCGTTGTTATGAAAACAGCTCTGCTTTGGTGTATATTCCCAAGCACAATCTAGCCTATGAAGGGCGAAATAATTACTGTGTGGACTTTTATCAAAAAGACGGGAAAGTCGGTTGGGAGGTGATCAGGCTCTTTGATATCAAGCAGACCGATTTTGTTCCCCAATGGAAAAAAGATGGAGGAAAAGCAATTTGGTCTGTCCAGCAACGAGATATCCTGGAATTGGATACTCCTGAAGAATGGCAAGGATATACAGATCAACCTCGTTGTTTGGCTAAGGTAAAAAAGTTCAGTACAGGAGAAATGTGCATCGACTATGTAACAGATGCGCGAGGAACCACAAAAGCTGAGGATGATCCTGATTATATGTTGGTAAAGACAATACGGAAAGGCTTAGGTTTTTATACGCAAAATAAAACCAGAAAAGTTGAACTGACAGCTTTCGGTCGAATTAGGAAGAAACACAAGGCATTATGGTATGGGAAGACGACTGAGAAGTGAAACTCTTAGCGGATGGTCGATGATGTGGATAATTTGTATGTTTGATTGTCCTGTACGTACGCGTACGGAATCACGCAAAGCAACACGTTTTCGAAATCTCTTATTAGACAACGGCTTTATAATGAAGCAATTTTCGGTTTATCAAAAGCCGGTAAGTACGCTTGATGTCGGTCGTAATATGGTGAAAAAGTTAAGTAGCTATATACCGGATAATAGTTCCGTCTCGTTTTTATACATCACGGACAAACAATATTTGATGACAGAAAATTATCTTGGAAAAAACTATACGGAAAACGAAGAAATTATGCGTGAAAAAGAAGGACAACTTGTTCTTTTTTAGATAGAACACTCATTTTTTTCGAATCAATCGAAGAAAAAAAGACTCGTATAGATACGATTCGCACATCAAAGAAGCTCAAAAAATTGAGTGCCAAGCCATTAAAAATGTATTCATTTTCAATAGCTTGGCACCACAATGGTATATCAGAGATTAATTAGACAGTCAACTATAACTGTGGACGGGTTGCCCAATAATAACAATGTGGTATATCAGAGATTAATTAGACAGTCAACTATAACCATTCTGCATATGTGTGAACATCTGCCTCAGGTATATCAGAGATTAATTAGACAGTCAACTATAACTCCGTGTGAATTGTCCCCTTGTGTCCGTTCGGTATATCAGAGATTAATTAGACAGTCAACTATAACTCAATAGTTCATCGCCCGATAATACCTTTTGTATATCAGAGATTAATTAGACAGTCAACTATAACACTTAGTCCGGCAGGGTCGCAGGTGCAGGAGGTATATCAGAGATTAATTAGACAGTCAACTATAACTA
>CAYPIZ010000086.1:0-2719 GCA_964410935.1 uncultured Acetobacter sp.
GCCCATGCGCAAGCGTTTTTTAAGTCTGGTTTTCGGGGTACTGTTGTTCGGGGCGCCGGCTTCGGCAAAGATGGCCACGCTCTCAACTTTCACGCTTAAAAACGGTTTAGAGGTGCTGGTTCTCCCCAATCCGCGCGCACCGTTAATTTATCACAAACTGGTGTACAAAGTCGGCTCGTTGCAAGATCCTCTCGGCAAGGGGGGGATTGCTCATTTGCTGGAACACCTGATGTTTCGCGGTACGACCCGTGTGAAAGACGGGGAATACAACCGCCTGACGGATCTCTACGGCATGCAGAACAACGCTTCCACCAGCCACACCGTGACGGATTACTACACTTTTAGCGACATCTCCAAGTTGGAGCTGGCCATGGCGTTGGAAGCGGATCGCCTGCACAATCTCGCCCTCCGGGAAGACGCCGTCACGGCAGAACGCAATATCGTCTTTCAAGAGCGCTTGCAACGGGTAGAAAATTCCCCCTCGTCGCTGTTTTGGGAAATGATGCCCACCCTCCTCTGGCAGGATAATCCGCCGTCCCGTCCGGTTACCGGTCGCCCGGATGAGATTAAATCCCTCACGCTGGCGGATGTTCAGGCCTTTTATCACCGCTGGTATCAACCGCAAAATGCGATTCTTCTGCTCTCCGGTGACATCACGGTGGCAGAGGCCCAAACGCTGGCGGAAAAATATTACGGCAAGCTGGAAAACACCTCTCCTCTGCCGGAGCCGGTTTCCCCTTACAAGCTCTCCCCCGTGCAACTGACCACCACGGCCGTTTTGCCGGATATCACCGTGCCCAAGTTTGTCCGTTACTATCGCTTACCGCAAGGCCTCCTCTCCAAGCGGGAAGAAATTGCTCTGCTCTTGCTGGCGGATTACCTCAGTGATGATGAAACCTCTTACCTGCCCAACCGTCTGGTGCATCAGCAAAACGCTCTGGCTGCCGTGGATATGGGCTTCGGCTACACGCCGCAATACGGCGGTCTGCTCACCGTACAGGCCGTGCCGGATAAAATCATGCCGGAGGTCAACACGCTTTCCGCCCTGCTGGATACGGCGCTCACCGAGGGAATAGCCGCTTTCACCGAGGCCGATTTAGCCAAAATCAAGCACAAATTCACCTATGATGCCCTCTATGCGGCCGATTCGCTAAGTGGTCTGGCGCAGTGGGCACTGGATCTCTATCTGGACGGCTACACCCCCGAAGAAATCACCGATTATGACCAAATGATTGCTTCCGTCACACGGGAGGAAATTCTTTCCGCCTGGCAGAAAGTCATCGCCACCGACGGGGTAATCAATGCCCTGCTCACCACCCCGAACGGAGGGAAACCTCATGAAAAGCCTTAAATCTTTTACGCCGCTGTTTTGCCTCTTACTCTTGCTCTTTGCCATCCTCTTGGGTTATGAACGGCTGACGGTCTTTAATGCGGCGCATCTGCTGGAAGTCTCCTCCCTCAAAGACCGCCCCTTTAACGGCAAAGTGGAAGAAGTTTTTGCCACGGATAAATCCACCTCGGCATACCTGATGACGGATAAGACGCTCCCTCTGGTGCGTCTGGTTTTCGGTTTCAAACACACCGGTTCCGCCCATGAAACCAAGCTCGGTGCGACGCTCCTTTTGGAAGAACTGCTGTTCACCGCCTCTCACACCTATAATCGCCAAGCTTTTGCCGATAAAAAGAAAGAGCTCGGGCTTCAGCTGAGTTTTTCGCCGGATGCGGATGACGCCGTTTTCACCTTTTCTTACCCCAAAGCCAACAGCAAAGAGGCGCTGGCTTTCCTCAAAGAGGCGCTGTTTGCCCCGACATTTCCGCCAAAGGATCTGCAAACCGCGGTTGCCCGCTTAAAAATCGCCCGTCAAAATCAGCTGGAAAGCCCCATGTACGCCTTATCGCAAGCCGTTCTCAAGCAATTCTACGGCACGCACCCTTACGGACGGGATGACATCCCCGAAGATGCGGTTTTGGATGCCCTCACTCCGGCAGATCTCAACCACCGCCTCACCACGATTTTAAACAAATCCACCTTGAATATCGGTATCGCCGGCGACCTCTCCTCCACGGAAGCCACCGCGCTTCTGGACAGCCTGTTTTCTGCCCTGCCGACAACGGATGACACCAACTCTCTTCCCCCGCTCACACCGGAGTGGACCGCTCCGCAAACCGCGGTAACCTCTCCCTTTGGGGCCCAGAGTTTTGTGCTGGCCCTTGCCCCCGGTGTGGCCCGTCTGGATCCGGATTTTTATCCCCTCTACATTGCCAACGAGGTACTGGTCGGCTCCGGGCTGACTTCCCGCCTCAACCACGCTCTACGGGAGCAAAACGGCCTCACTTACGGGGTTTCCGGTGGCTTTGTGATGCAAGATGCCCTCAACACCTGGCAGATTGCCTTTTCCGCCGCACCGGAAAATCTCCCCCAAGCCCAACAGCTCCTCGCCGAAGTCTATCAGGATTTTTATACCCACGGCATCACCGCGGCGGAGTTTGAAAAAGCCAAATCCAATATGCTCAACAGCTTCAACTTGCGTTTCTCCGGGCTGAAAACCATTGCCGACATGCTCTATCAGATGCAGGCGCAACACCTCGGACGGGATTTTCTGGAGACCCGCCAGGCGCAAGTGCAAGCCGTCACGCTGGAACAAGTCAACACTGCGATTAAAAACCGCCTTCCGCACCGCTTTGACGCTGCCGACGGTGTCCGCCTCTTCACCAGCAC
>CAYPIZ010000086.1:2819-4722 GCA_964410935.1 uncultured Acetobacter sp.
AAAGAAAGTCAAAACTGATGTCTATACGCCTGTTACCGGATAACCTTGTCAACCAAATCGCCGCCGGAGAAGTGATTGAGCGTCCGGCTTCCGTGGTCAAAGAGCTGGTGGAAAATGCCCTTGATGCCGGTGCCACCCGTATCACCGTTACCCTGAAAGCCGGCGGAAAGTCCCTCATTGTGGTGGAAGATAACGGCTGCGGCATGAATGAGGCAGACCTCGCCTTGTCGGTAGAACGGCATGCCACTTCCAAGCTCCCCGATGATGATCTGTTCAACATCTGCTTTTTCGGTTTCCGTGGGGAAGCCCTGCCGTCCATTGCCTCTGTTGCCAAGCTCAAAATCATCACCCGCAAAGCCGATGCCGACAGCGGTTTTGAACTGGAAGTCGCCAACGGCCTCAAACAGCCGATTCGCCCTGCCGCCAAGACCCAAGGCACCAGAATAGAAGTTCGGGATTTATTTTACGCCACACCGGCCCGCTTAAAGTTCCTCAAAACCGACGCTGCAGAAACCGGTGCCGTGGCAGATATCCTCAGCCGCATTGCTCTGGCAAACCCGAATGTATCGTTCTACCTCTACGCGGACGAGAAGAAAAAAATCGCCCTGGAAGCCTCCCAAAAGGAATTATTTGACGCCCGTCTCACCCGTGCTGCCGAGGTCATGGGCCGTGGTTTTGCCGAAGCCTCCCTCCCGGTTTGCGGTGCCAAAGAGGGCATCAGCCTCAGCGGTCTGATCTCCCTCCCGACGTACAACAAGGCCAACAGCCTCTCGCAATATCTGTTTGTGAACAACCGTCCGGTTCGGGATAAACTGCTCCTCGGGGCGCTCAAAGGGGCCTACGCCGGCGTTTTGGAAAATGCGCGCTATCCGGCGTGTGTGCTGTTTCTGGAAGTTGAGCCTCTGCAAGTGGATATCAACGTGCACCCGGCCAAGGCGGAAGTCCGCTTTTTTGATCAACAAGGGGTCCGCTCGCTGCTGGTCGGGGCGATTCGTCAAGCCCTGCTCACCGGTGATAAACGAAGTGCGGATACGCTTGATCCCTCGCAACTCCTGAGGGGCGCAACCTCCCCTGTGGAAAATGATGATCCCTCCCGCTCTATGCTGCATAATGAAGACCGCACGTCTTTTTACATGGAGGGCTATGGGGAAATCCCTATTCAGCAAGACTTTATATCCTATGAAGACATCCCCCCTGCTACCCATATTGCAGGCTATGAAAACACCCCCACCCCGCGCTACACCGCTTATCAATCCCGCAACACGGCTCGCACGGCCTCTCTGCCGGAGTTGGAACGGGCTTATTCCGTCAAGACCGAACTCCCCACTGCCGAACAGACCGAAAATGCCGGTTTTCTCGGGGTCGCCAAGGCGCAATTTTATGATACTTACATTCTCTCGCAAACGGATGATGCCCTGTTTCTGATTGACCAGCACGCCGCCCATGAACGTATCGTTCTGGAACGCCTCAAAGCCGCCATGCAACAAGGCGAAACTATCCCCTCGCAGTTGATGTTATTGCCGGAAGTGGTGGATTTGACACTCACGCAAAAAGCCGCCCTGATGAGCGAGGCGGAAACCCTTGCCCCCCTCGGGCTGAAAGTGGAAGAATTTGGTAATTCGGTTATGGTCACGGCGGTTCCGGCATTGCTCAAAGATACCAACATCAAAAAGATGATCACGGATCTGGCGGAAGAACTGGAAGAATTCAGCGCCACCTCGGTTGTGGAAGATAAGATCAATCACATCGCCGCCACGATTGCCTGCCATGGCTCTGTCCGTGCCGGTAGACGCCTCAACCTGGCGGAGATGAACCACCTGCTGCGCGAGATGGAAACCACCCCGCACGCGGCACAGTGTAACCACGGCCGCCCAACCTACGTCCGCCTCAGCGTCACCGACCT
>CAYPIZ010000087.1:0-4661 GCA_964410935.1 uncultured Acetobacter sp.
AAATTCAGCTGATGTTCGGCAGCTTGACCACCTAAATACGCCGCTTGTTCCGCAGCATTTAGCGCGGATACACAGTCACCTTCTTTTTGATAAGCTTGGGATAAATAATTCGGCCACCACGGATTTGAAGAATCGAGTTGACACAATTCCACAAACAAGGGAATCGATGCACCGTAATCTTCCGTTTCAAACAGGGCTGTTGCCAAATTGGCTTTAGCAGCAAAATGATTGGAATCGCGCGCCAGAATTTGGCGATAAATTTTAATAGCCGCCCCAAATTTGGAAGCCGTATATAAAGCATTGGCTTTTTGCAACCGGTGTGCAATGTATTGGCGTGTGAAATTGGCAAAAAGTTTGAACACTTTATTCTCCGTTGTAATGACAACGTTTTATAAATTAGCAAAGTTTCGTAAACAAATCATAAAAATATTTTTGGTGTGGACATATAAAAATTATGCGGTTTTTAAAAATTTTGCTTGTCATATAAAAAAAATGTGTTAAAACTACCTCGTCTTGTGACAAACGGATTGTAGTTCAGCCTGGTAGAACGCTTCGTTCGGGACGAAGAGGTCGCTGGTTCGAGTCCAGTCAATCCGACCATAAAAGAACGCCTCACCCTTGTGGTGGGGTGTTCTTTTATTGTTGTGTCGGATCCGGACTTGAAGCAGCGATGATTGATATAACAGAAAATAGCCGACAGTGAGCATAGCATCTTGAATTTTTCTTTCATATTTGTTATGGCTAAATAAGAAGAAAGGATTTGTCATGAGAAAGCTTTTTTTGATTTTATGTATTTCGTTATTTGCGTTTCCAGTCAATGCCGATGTTCGTTGCCACACCGACAGTTTAGGCTACACAAATTGTTCGGGCAGAAATTCCAATGGCGAATATGTAAATACTCGATCTCACACGGATAGCTTGGGGTATACAAATACTTATGGATCTATTGGAAATAGAAATGTCAATACCCGCTCCCATACTGATAGTTTGGGCTATACAAATACTTTTGGTTCCATTGGAAATGACAATGTTAATGTTCGCTCTCATACCGATAGCTTGGGTTATACAAACAGCTATGGTTCCATTGGCAATAGTAATGTAAATACCCGTTCACATACTGATAGCTTGGGTTATACAAATACATATGGTTCTATTGGGGCTGAACACATCAATATTCGCTCTCATACTGACAGCCTGGGATATACAAATTACTATAATCATTAATTCCAACAAATTTAATTAAAAACCTCAACCGGTTATTTGTATCTTAATGAAAACGGAGACAAAATGGATATACAAGCATTAAAATTAGCAATAGAGCAATACCTTGATGCAACGTTGGTCATTGAAGTAGCGTGTTACGAGCAGATTGCTAAACCGACAATCTTTTATCAGGAAGTTCTTCCGATGGAAGCTGACCTGTTGGAAGAGATGGAGCAGACATTTTCACAAACGTTGTTTAAGATGATAAAAGAAAAAGGACTTTCTGAAACTGACTGCTATAAAAATGCGAACATTGACCGACGTTTATTTTCAAAAATCCGAAGCAATGATGATTATCAGCCGCGAAAAAATACCGTTTTTGCGTTGTGCATCGGTCTAAAACTAAATCTTGACGAGGCAGAAGATCTACTTGATAAAGCCGGTTACTCCATTTCGCACAGCATAAAATTTGATACAATTATGGAATACCTGATAAAGCAAAAGATTTATGATATCCTTGTTGTGAACGAAATCCTTGATTCATTCGGTTGCCCCATATTAGGTGCAAAATAAAGGCTCATATCATTTTTTGACATAGCTTAAAAAATGTCGCTTTTATGGCGACCGATTATGCAAAATTCATTGTTAAACTTTCCTTGTAGGTTGAAACTGAAAGGAAAGAACATGGACCAAACTCAAAAGAAATCAAATAACGTAGAAGTCATTTTCGTTTTGGATCGAAGCGGCTCAATGGAAGATGTTGTGTCAGACACAATCGGTGGGTTTAACTCGATGATCAAGAAACAACAAGCAGAAAGTCCGAATGCTCTGGTAACAACGGTTCTTTTTGATGATAAAATTGAAATTCTGCATGACCGCATTAAAATTGAAGATGTGCCGACATTGACTGAAAAAGAATATTATGCCCGTGGCTGTACGTCCTTGCTCGATGCGGTAGGTAGCACCATTAAACATATAAGCAACATTCATAAATATGCCAGAAAAGATGATGTGCCGACCAAAACACTCTTTGTCATCACAACGGACGGCTATGAAAATTCGAGTCGAGAATACACATTCCAAAAGGTAAAGAAAATGATTGAAAAGCAACGCGAAAAATTCAATTGGGAATTTTTGTTTCTCGGAGCCAACATCGACGCTATTGCCGAGGCAAGCAAAATCGGCATTGACAGCCAATATGCGGCCAATATTATGAACGATGAGGAAGGGGTCGACGTCTGTTATCAATCTGTGGCTGATGTGGTATGTTGCTGCTGTAGTGCACCTGAAGATGAGTTGCCGAAAAATTGGAAAGAAAAAATTGATAAAGACTACCGCAAACGCAAAAAATCATCGCACCAATCTGATGACGAAGACTTATCAACATTTTTGACTTATGAATAGAAGAAAAATATGACTGATTACGAAATTCAAGCAGCATTTTTAATGAAAGCAGCACAGAGGTACTTAATATTTAATAAGGCATAAATTGCTATGTCAATTTGTGTCCTTACGAACAACGGTGGTCTTGAAAAATAAATAATGTATGTGTAAAATAAGAGGAAATTACAGCCACCTAATTATTCACCGGAAAAGTAATTTAGTAGGACGAAAGTCAGTGATAATGTGAGAGGTTATTTGCAATTTTATGCCTACGAACAAAATTTGAGGTATTGTAAAAATGATAGAGATACAAGGTAAGAATAACAGTGCAAAGGTTTTTACAGAGGTTATGGATGGCGTTTCTAAGGAACAGATTAAGACCTTATGTGATCAGGAGTTTGCCCAAAACAGCCAAATTCGTATTATGCCGGATGTGCATGCCGGTGCCGGTTGCACAATCGGCACAACAATGACCATAAAAGACAAAGTCGTTCCCAACCTTGTCGGTGTTGATATCGGATGCGGCATGGCGACTTATGCTTTAGAAGAAAAGGACATTGACCTCAAAAAATTGGATGAATTTATTTATGCGGCCATACCGGCCGGCATGAATGTGCGCGAAACACCGCATGAATACATCAATAATATTGATTTAGATGAGTTATGCTGTATCAGTCAAATCAATAAACATCGCGCTGTTCATAGTATGGGTACGCTCGGTGGTGGTAATCACTTTATTGAGGTTGATCGCGATGAAGACGGCCATATTTATTTGGTTGTGCACTCCGGTAGCCGCTACTTAGGAAAACAGGTTGCCGAGTACTATCAAGAAGAAGCCTATAAGCACTTGAATAATAATTCAGGCTCGCAGCTTGAGGAGGCAATTGTCCGTCTGAAACAGGAAGGACGACAGGCTGAAATCCAAAGCACAATCAAGGCTTTGAAAGCTCAGGTCCTTACACCCATTCCAAAGTCGTTGGCTTATTTGGAGGGTAAACTTTTTAATGATTATATTCACGATATGAAAATCGTGCAAAAGTACGCCGTTTATAATCGCAAAGCTATGGCAGAAAGTATGATTGAAGCTCTGGGGTTACATATTGCCGAAACTTTTACAACCATTCACAACTATATTGATACAGATGCCATGATTTTGCGTAAAGGTTCGGTATCGGCAAAAGACGGTGAAAAACTGCTCATCCCGATAAATATGCGTGACGGTAGTTTGATTTGTATCGGTAAGGGCAATCCGGACTGGAATTACTCTGCTCCACATGGAGCTGGTCGTCTTTACAGCCGTATGCAAGCCAAAAAGAACTTTAACATTGAAGAATTCAGACAGACAATGAAAGGTATTTACACAACTTCTATTAATGAGGACACGTTGGATGAATGCCCGATGGCCTATAAAAATATGGATGATATCGTCAACAATATTGCGCCGACTGCTGAAATTATAAAGATTATCAAACCGATATATAACTTCAAGGCTGGCGAAACAACCGATTTAAAAAAGAAAAAGGCATAAGAAATGTACGGTGAAGCGGTAATACATGCGGGTTTTATACCGGGGGAATTTTATGATCACCGTAACTACGAAGATCGCATTAGAAAACACACGCCCGAGGTTTGTGAAAAGTTTACTGTAAAGCATTATAAACTTTACGGGGATTGTTTTCTCAATCTTAACTTTGGAAATAAAGTCATTGGTATAAATGCTGCTCTACCGGCATATGCACCGCATGAAATATACCGTTGGTTAGAATGTATTTGTTGGGGATTTGGAAAAACCTATTATTTAATCGATGAAGAAGGTCCTCTCACAATGATCAAATGTGATCAATGTTGTGACTACTTGCCCTATATTCGTTTAACAATTTTAAGTTCAGATGAACGTTATTTTGATCAAGCGCAAGATAAATGCTTGTGGAACGAAGAAACTGAAAAAGAATATATAAAAACCAAAGAAACGCAGATAATTGCCGATTATTTGATAAAAAAAGAAGATTTTGTCAGCGAAATATTCAGGGAACTTGAAGCCTATATGAAAAGCCTGACAAAAAGCGATTATTTTG
>CAYPIZ010000088.1:0-4652 GCA_964410935.1 uncultured Acetobacter sp.
TGAAAATTTAAGCAGAGAGTTGAGGGTTAAACCTCAAGTCTCTGCTTTTTTTATGCGCGCTCTCTATGGGGAAGAGTATGACATAGTACTTGATTTATAAAAATCTTTCTTCATAATGCCAAGCAATAAGGGAGAGATTTTGATGTTAAAGCGTGTGTTGGAGCTTCCGTCCGCTCTGTTTATTGGCTTGGTGAGTTTGTATTTTTCTTTTGGGCTGAATAATACTTTTTGGCTCTTTGTGTTTCAGCATTATGAAATATCCGGTGTTTCCGGCATGGTGTTTTGGCTGAGCTTACCTTTTTTTATTTTTGTTCCGCTGTATTGTTTCTTTAATTTGGTTATGCTGCCTTATGTGGGAAAGGCGGTGATTGTGTGCTTGCTGTTTCTTTCCGGTGCGGTAGATTATGCTATGTCTACCCTCGGGCAGTATATCAATTCTGGTTTTATGCGAAATATTGCAGAAACAAACACGCGTGAGGCGTTGGACCTCATCACTCCGCGAGCCATAATCTTCCTTTTGGTGTGGAGTGTGTTACCGGCTGTTTGGGTGATGCTGGTGAGAGTGTCTTATTCCCCTCTGCGGCAAGAGGTGAAAAACCGCCTTTGGCACTGTGCCGGTGTGCTGGTATGCGGTGTGTTGCTGGTGGGGAGTGTGTATAAAGAATATGTCTCCTTTGGGCGGAATCATAAAGAATTTATGCATAATATCAATACGCTGAATTACATCTCCGCTTTTGTGAAATATTATAAATCGGCTCGGGCGGAGAAGCATCCGTTTGTGGTGCTGGATGCAACGCCGCATCATGAGGCAGCCGAACAACCGCGTGTGCTGGTTTTGATTGTGGGGGAGACTGCTCGGGCACAAAATTTTTCTCTGTACGGCTATGAAAGAGAGACGAATCCTCGCTTGGCAAAACAAGATGTGGCGGTGTTTGGGGATGTTTCTTCTTGTGGAACGGCAACGGCCATCTCTTTGCCTTGTATGTTTGCCCGGGCCGAGCGTAAATCTTTTGACGTTTCAGCGGTGAAATATACACAAAACGTGCTGGATATTGCTAAGCTTGCCGGTTATTCCGTCTTTTGGAAAGATAATGATGACGGGTGCAAAGGTGTTTGCGATCGGGTGGAAAATGCAGATGCCAAAGTCGGCAACAAGCAACCGTATTGCTTTGGCAATTATTGTCAGGATGAAATTTTGTTGGACGGCTTGGAGAAGCGCTTGGCTCAGATTACCTCTGACAGCGTGATTGTGTTGCATACAATGGGAAGCCACGGCCCTACGTACTATAAACGTTATCCGGAGCGGTTTAAAAAGTTTTTGCCGGAATGTGCCACACGGGATATTCAGCGGTGTTCTAAAGAAGAGATTGTCAACACATACGATAACACAATTCTTTATACCGATTTTGTGGTGTCGGAAGTGATTGAAAAATTAAAAGCCTATCCGCAGTATGCCAGCGCAATGATTTATATTTCCGATCATGGGGAATCTCTTGGCGAGGGGAATCTTTATCTCCACGGGGTGCCCTATGCGGTGGCGCCGGATGTCCAGAAGAAAATTCCGTTTCTCTTTTGGGCAAATGAGCCGATGAAAGCAAAGCTCGGGCTGGATTGGGAGCGTTTTAAAACCCAAGCTGCCGGCAGAAAAGCCTCGCACGATAATCTGTTCAGTTCTGTTTTAGGTGTACTTGATGTGCAGAGTAGCGCTTATCAGCCGGCACTGGATGTCTTTTCCCGACAAGATTAAAAAAGTAAAACCGCTTATTCCACTTCTACAATAAATCCGCCGTAAGATTCCGGTTCATTTTGCGGTGCGGTAGCAGGGAGCGGTTGCATTCCGCGGTGGAATTTCTTTGGCTTCGGTAAAGGTTTTTGCGCGGCTATTTGCGGATTATAGTCATTGTGTTCGCTATAATGACAGCGGCCGCAATTCCCCACCATAATTCCGGCCATAAAAACTAAAATCAGAACAACGAGCATCATAAAAATCTTTTTGCATTGACAACATTCGCAATCACAATGTGTGCCTGCTTCCGTGTTCTCCGACGCAGAGGCGGTGTTTTTGTTTTCTACCATATTTTTTCTCCATAATGTTAGCATCAAATTTCTCCTATTTTGAGGTGAGGAAGATATAGCCCCTAAAAACAGGCTTTCAATGTCTGTAAAACGGATATTTTTTTGCGTGGTGTTTAAAAGGGGGTTGTAGAGTTAAAAAAAGTGTGATAAACAGACGTTAGGTTTAGATAAATTGCTTAAAAAAATGGAAGAAACGTTATTTTCAAATCGGGTAAAACGCCCGCTGGCGGATAGATTGCGCCCTAAAAAACTTGAAGAGGTTGTCGGGCAAGAACAAGTCCTGGGGGAAGACTCTCCTTTAGGGCGAATGTTGGTTACGGGCAGGGTGTCTTCGTTTATTCTTTGGGGGCCTCCCGGATGTGGTAAGACGACCATTGCCCGCTTGATTGCCGAATATACCAATCTGTATTTTGAACAAATTTCCGCAGTGTTTTCCGGCGTGGCAGATTTGAAACGGGTGTTTCAATATGCCCAAGACAGACGCGCTACCCAAGGCAAGGGAACATTGCTTTTTGTGGATGAAATTCATCGCTTTAATAAATCGCAACAAGACGGCTTTTTGCCGTATGTGGAAGACGGAACGGTTATTTTGGTGGGGGCAACAACGGAGAATCCGTCGTTTGAACTCAATGCCGCTTTGCTTTCCAGATGTCAGGTGTTTGTGCTTAATCGGTTGACGGAAGATAATTTTGAAGAGTTGCTGCAACGGGCAGAAAAAGAAGAGGGGATGAAGCTCCCGCTTGATGAGGAGGCTCGGACTCTTTTGAAAAGTGTTGCAGACGGGGACGGAAGATATATCTTGAATTTGGCGGAAAGCGTTTGGGCTTATGCTAAACCGGATGAAGTTTTTGATAAAGAAAAACTGATGAAAATTATTCGCTCCCGTGCGCCGGTGTATGATAAGGGGCGGGACGGACATTATAATCTGATCTCTGCCGTGCATAAATCTTTGCGTGGCTCTGATGTGGATGCAGCCCTTTATTGGGTGGCAAGAATGCTGGTTTCCGGTGAAGATCCGCGGTATATTTTACGGCGGTTGATACAGTTTTCCATAGAAGATGTCTCTCTGGCAGATCCTAACGCCGTTGTGCAGGCTATGGCTTGTGCGGAAACATACGAGCGCTTGGGAAATCCGGAAGGGAATCTGGCGGTGATGCAGTTGGCTGCCTATTTGGCAACCGCGCCTAAATCTGCCGCTGTATATAAAGCTATGGGCAAGGCAATGGATTGTGCCGCACAAACCGGTTCTCTTATGCCCCCGAAACATATTTTGAATGCCCCGACAAAATTGATGAAAAACCTCGGTTATAGCGACGGGTATATCTATGATCAAGATCTGGAAGACGGCTTTTCCGGACAAAACTATTTCCCTGAAGAAATGGGGCGCAGACGTTTCTATACACCGGTGGATCGGGGCTTTGAACGGGAGATCAAAAAAAGAATAGACTATTTTGATAAATTGCGTGCTGAAAAACAACGGGCAGCAAAGCAGAAAGGTGATAAAAAATGAGTGGTGTGGAACAGATAAAAGTCAAATCCGTAGATGACGGTATGCGGCTTAATCGTTGGTTTTTGAAATATTATCCGGGGCTGTCTTTGGGGCGGTTGCAAAAGCTGTTGCGGACCAAACAAATTAAAGTGGACGGTCAGCGTGCAGAGGCAAACACCCGCTTAACCACAGGGCAAGAAGTCCGCGTGCCGCCGTTGGATAACGAGAAACAAGAGATTAAAAAAGAGAATATCTCCGTTCGGGATAGCCGCTATATTGAAGATATGGTGATTTACAAAGACGATAAAATTATTGTTTTGAATAAGCCGAGCGGGCTTGCCGTACAAGGTGGGACAAATACCACCCGACATATTGACGGTCTGTTGGAGGCATTGAAATTTGAAAATGAAGAAAAGCCGAAGCTCGTGCATCGTATAGATAAAGATACCAGCGGTATTTTGGTTTTGGCACGGACGCGTAAAATGGCAGATGCGCTGACTAAAGCTTTTCGGGAACATACTTTGCAAAAAACATATTTAGCTTTGTGTCGGGGAAGTCTCCCTGATGAGGTGGGGGAAATCAAAGCTCCGTTGGAAAAAGAAGACGGCAGAGTGCAGGTTTTAGAAGGGGGGAAGCCCGCTATTACCACCTATAATGTGTTAGATACCGTGGGGGAACGCTATGCTTTGGTGGCAGCCTCTCCTCTGACGGGAAGAACGCACCAAATCCGTGCACATCTGGAGTATGTGGGGGCGCCGATTGTCGGGGATGATAAATATTTCGGGACAGCCCGTGTGAAAGAAACAATGTTGGCTAACAAATTGCATTTACACGCTTATAAAATAGATTTATCTGCTATATACGGTAAAAAAACAGTTGTTAAAGCAAAATTACCGGATTATTTTAAGGACAGTTTGAAAACACTTGGTTTGAGTTTTAAGGAGTAACAGAATATGAAAAAAGCATTGAAAATTGTGTTGATTTCTTTGGTCAGTCTGATCCTGGTGGTGATGATTGCCGGCTATGTGATTTTGACTCATATTGATTTGAACGCATATAAAGAAACCATTACAAAGTTGGTTTATAA
>CAYPIZ010000089.1:0-4610 GCA_964410935.1 uncultured Acetobacter sp.
TTCAAGCTTTTTCGTGGTGAGCCAGCCACAAATTATACTTCTCGATCATCTCCGCGGTAACCTGTTCAATCGGCTGATCCGCATTGATGACGATAAAGCGCTCCGGATGTTGTTTTGCTAAGGCGAGATAACCGTTCCGCAAGCGCTCGTGAAAAGAAATATCAATGCCTTCAAAACGGAGCTCTTTGGTGGCCATGGTTTCCGCCTTTTTGAAACTTCTTGCCAGCCCGGTCTTGGCATCAATATCCAGAAGAAACGTGATGTCCGGGGCAAAATCACCGGCGATAAGGCGGTAGAGCTTGTCCATAATCGTGGTGTCGCTGAATTTACCGGAGCCATAGTACTGATACGCCAGCGTCGAATCGTTAAAGCGGTCGGCAAGGACGTATTTATCCTCTTGTAAGGCCGGCCAGATCACTTTGGTGAGGTCCACACGCCGATCCGCATAGAAGAGCAAAATTTCGGTGAGTTCGTCAAATTTATCCTTATCCCCCTCCACAAGCAGACGGCGAATCTCTTTCCCCACCGGCGTGCCACCGGGCTCTCGGGTTTGGATAACGGTTTTGCCTTGCTCTTGGAGGTATGCGGCAAAGCGGGCGATTTGAACCGATTTACCGGCCCCTTCGCCCCCTTCAAACGTGATAAACAGACCGCTCATCTTATTTGCCGGAAATAAAGTATTTCAGGTTAGCAAAAAAGCGGCTCAAAGCACCCATCTTAGCCACATCGTCTTTGGCGACCAGCGGTACTTTCTGGACAACTTCACCGTCATAAGAAATCAAAATTTCGCCAATCTGATCCCCTTTGAAAACAGGCGCTTTAATCGGGGTGTTGTAGCGGCTCTCGGCGGTAAATTTGTTCTTTTTGTTTTTCTTAACGGTACGAACAACCTTTTCCGGAACAACGGCCTCAACGGTTGAGGTTGCCCCATACCAAACCGGAACTTCCGCAATGATTTGGTTTTGCTTAAAGAAGGTGTAGTTTTCAAAGTTAGCAAAGCCCCAGGTCATCAAATTTTCGGTTTCAACGGAGCGTTCTTTGTTGCTGGAAAGACCGGCAACCACTTCAATCAAACGACGATCTTTCCGCAGAACAGACCCTGTCAGGCAGAAGCCGGCTTCATCCGTATGGCCGGTTTTCAAACCGTCAGCACCGGGGAGGGTATAAAGCAAGGGGTTGCGGTTGCCCTGTTTGATGCCGTTGTAGGTGAATTCTTTTTGTTTGAAAACGTGATAGTATTCCGGGAACTCTTTGATGATGTGACGTGCCAATTTGGCCAGATCTTCAACCGAGATTTTGTGTTCCGGATGCGGCAGACCGGTGGCATTGACGAAGTGTGCATTTTCCAGACCGATCTTTTCTGCCGTTTCATTCATCATTTCGGCAAATTCTTCTTCCGAACCGGCGATATTTTCCGCCACGGTGATGCAGGCGTCGTTACCGGATTGGATGATGATCCCTTTAATCAAATCTTCCACTTTGACTTCCTGACCGATCTTCAAAAACATGGTTGAACCGCCGGAAGCCGCACCGCCCTTTCTCCAAGCCTTTTCGCTCACCGTGAAGGTATCTTCAAGCGATACTTCGCCGTCTTTGATTTTGTTGAGCAAAACGTAAACCGTCATCAGCTTACTCATGGAGGCCGGGGCAATCATTTCATCGTGATTTTTAGTGAACAGGTAAGTTCCGGTTTCATAATCCATCAAAATGGCGTTTTTGGCTTTGGTCTCAAAAGCGGCAGCCGGATTGATGCTCCCCAACAGGGCGAGCGATAAAAGATATAGGTTTAATGATGAGCGGTTTAACATTTATTTTATCCTTCAACAATGGTTACATCCGCATGTCCGTAATCCAACAGGCGGTCTAAAATTTGCAGTGCTTCACTGCGTGTCTGATAGGAGCCGAGGCGGACCCGATAAATACCGGATTTGCTTAAATAGGCTTCTTTAATGGAAACTGTCCCGAAACGCTTCATGCTTTCTGCCATTTCTTTGGCTTTGTTGTAATCCGAAAACGCCCCGACCTGAACAAAGTAATGTCCGCTGGAGGCGGTGTCGGAAGCAATGTTTGATGCCGTAACCGTAGAGGTGGTGGCAGCTTTAGCCGTCGTACTTGCGGTCTGCACACCGGCAACCGTGGTGGCGGTTTTGTTTTTCATCGCGGTTTGGTAGGTCTTGGAAGTGTTGGTGTTGGAGAGCATGGCTTCTTTTAAGGCAATACTTTCTTCTTTCAAAATTTCCACTTTAACTTTGGTAGTGCCTTTGTTACGATAACCGAGGAGTTCCGCGCCTTTTTGCGACAGGTCGATAATGCGGTTTTTCACATACGGGCCGCGGTCATTCACACGGGCGATAATGGTACGTCCGTTTTCCAGATTGGTTACCTTAACGATAGAAGGCAAGGGCAGGGTGCGGTGTGCGGCGGTAACGGTGCGCATGTTGTAGGTTTCGCCGTTAGCGGTGCGCTTGTTATGGAAGTCATCCCCATACCAGGACGCCATGCCCACTTCGGAATAAGAGTAATCCTCCTTCGGGGTGTAACTTTGCCCCATAACGGTGTAAGGATTGCCGACTTTGTAGATGCCGCCGTCAGCTTTGATCTCTTTAACGACTTCCGGCAGTTCCGCATAAGAGAACTCCCTTTGGGAAGAACAGGCGTTGAGCAACAGCAAAACGGCACTCAGCCCGGTAATCGTTTTTGTGGTTATCTTTATCATCGTTTGTATCCTTTACTGTCAGTCTAAGAATTTCTGCCGGAGATGTCAAAGCGTTTCAAATGATTTTCACAGGCTTTTAGTTATCCCACAGGCAGAAAAATTTTTTGACAATTTCAATCTTTGTCGTATCATAAGACCGAAATCCTTAACAAAAAGTAAGGGAACGGAGATGAAGGTTAAAACACTTGTATTTTTTATGATTTTGGCTCTAAACAATATGTTCGCCCTGGGGATAAGTGCGGCGGAGTATGATGTTTTGCGCGAAGAGGACGAGTTTATTTATAAAGAAGGCGTTGCCCCAAAGGTGGAAGTTGCGCCCAAACCGGCATTGAGCCAGCCGACCAAAGAGTTTTTGGAAATGGCCAAAAGAGAACATGAAGCGGCTAAAAAGGCCCGGGCGGAAATGTATGACCCGAATCTGATTGCAGAGCTGATGACACCGGAAGAGGGGGAAGATGAGGTGCTGGCTTCGTATCAAGAGCCGATCGCCAAGTGCTATGATGATCGCAAAGACGAAATTGAGCTGGGGGAATATATGCTGTCTCAAAACCTCAATGTGAATGATGTGGCCGCTTTGACCGAGGCTTTTACCGCGGTGAACGATTGCTACGAATCCCTCGGGGTGGAGATTATCAACACCTATTATCCCGAAGATGCCGATGCGTTCGGCAAACTGGCCGGAAAGAGCGAAGATTTTTATGTCAACGCTTCGGATACCTCGTTTCGGGCGGATTATTGCGGGGATTTCTGCTCCGTCGGGGCGTTGGTGGCAGCACAAAAGGATAAATTTGCCGAGTACAGAGTTTATTTGAACAAACTCATTGCCGATCGGCCGAAAAAAGAGGAAACACCCTGCAATGACTGAGGCGATCCCAAACCCTTGTGAAAATCCGTATCTCATCGGGCATGATGCGGCGATGGAAATGTTTTTGCGGGCGTATAACAACGGCGCACTGCACCACGGTTGGCTGATTACCGGTGATGAGGGAATCGGCAAGGCAACGCTGGCGTATAAAATAGCCCGCTTTTTGATTGCCGCTAAGCCGGGGGAGAGCTATACCACCCTTGACGTGCCGGTGGACGGGCCGGTGTTTCGGCAGGTGGCAGGGAAGTCCAATATGGATCTCCGCGTGCTGGAAAGAGATTATACCGAGACGGATCGGCGCAAGCTGGTGAAAGCCATCCAAAACGGGGATAAAGTTGATGACGAGATGCTCCAAGGGTTGAAGAAGTCGGCGGAAATCCGCGTGGATGATGTGCGCGAAATGGTGGAGTTTATCCGCAAAAAATCTTTTGAAAACAACTGGAAAGTGGTGATTGTGGACAGTGCGGACGATCTGAACACCTCCTCTGCCAATGCGCTGTTGAAGATTTTGGAAGAGCCGCCGACAAAAAGTATTCTGTTGCTGGTGGCGCATAATCCGGAAAGGCTGCTCCCGACTATTCGCTCCCGCTGTGCAAAGTTGAGCTTGCATCCCTTAAAGGAAACCGAGGTTGCCAGTCTGCTCCGTCGCTATAAGCCGAGCTTGAAAGAGGAAGAAGTCAAAGGTTTGGCAGGGCTTGCCAAGGGGAGTATCGGACGGGCGCTTCGCTATGCGGAAAATAATGCGCTGGCCCTCTATGAAGATATCAAAAAAATCTGCTACGGGGGGAAGAAAGGTGACGGCGAGCTGTTGAACAAAACGGCGCAGACCGTGGCGGCAGATGAAGATGTGTGGGCGCTGTTTGAAGAAATGGTTTGTCGGTTCGCACGGGATAATTTTGCCCAGACCCAAAATAAAAAGGCCTTTTATGAGGCGTATGAAGACGTGTTGAAAGTGCTGAACGATACGGCGCGGTTGAATATGGATAAACGCTTGTCCGCCTTGCAAATTTTAACCCTCCTGACACAGGT
>CAYPIZ010000090.1:0-4599 GCA_964410935.1 uncultured Acetobacter sp.
GGGATTGCTTCTTTTTGTTGTCTTTTTTGATAAAAGGGTTGAGATATTGAAAGTTTGTGCTAAACTCTTGGCAAGTTAGTTTATGGGAAAAAGTGATGAAAGACCCTAAGTTTGTGCATTTGCGTGTTCATACTGCCTATTCTTTGGCGGAAGGGGCAATTATGCTCCCGAAACTTATTCATACATTGCACGATATGGGTGCGCCTGCCGTTGCCGTAACGGATACATCAAATATGTTTGGCGGAAAGGCCTTTTCTAAATACGCTTCCGACGAAGGGATTAAGCCGATTTTGGGCTGTCAGTTCCTTTTGCGAAATTCGGATTCCGATGATATTATGCGTTCTAAAGGTAAAGAGCTTGATCCGGATAAGATTGTGCTCTTGGTGATGAATGCCGAGGGCTATGGCAATATCATGAAGTTGATGAAGCGCTTTTATCTGGATAATACGGCCAATGGATGGGCCCCGCAACTTACATTGCAAAATTTGAAAGATTTTAATGGCGGGCTGATTGCTTTGACCGGTGGTGTAGAGGGGACAATCGGCCGCCTGTTGCTGGAAAATCGTAAGGCAGAGGCAGAGGCTTTTACGCAAGAATTGAAGGAAATCTTTAAAGATCGCCTGTATATGGAAATTGCCAGAATCGGCTTGCCACAAGAAAAACAAACCGAAGATACTTTTTTGGAGTTTGCCTATAAATACGACATCCCGTTGGTGGCAACAAATGAAGTCTTCTTTTTAGATGAAGATATGTATGAAGCGCATGATGCTTTGGTATGTATTTCTGCCGGAGAATATGTGACCAATGAAAACAGACGCCGTTTTTCCATTAATAATCGCTTGCGGTCTGAGGCAGAAATGGTGGAGCTGTTTAGTGATCTTCCGGAAGCCTTGGATAACACGGTGCGAATCGCCAAATTGTGTAACTTCCTTTCTAAAAAGGTTGATCCGTTATTGCCGATTTTTGAATGCCCTCACGGTAAAACACAAGATGAATTTATTACGGAAGAGGCGTATTCCGGTTTGAATGAACGCTTGAAAAAGGCAGTCTATTTTGAGGGAATGACGGCAGAACAAAAGGCCGATATTGATGAACGCTATTACGCCCGCTTGGAATATGAACTCAGCGTTATTAAGAAAATGGGCTTCCCGGGGTATTTCCTTATCGTGTCTGACTTTATTAAATGGTCTAAAGGACATGGCGTTCCGGTTGGGCCGGGGCGTGGTTCCGGTGCCGGCTCTATTGTGGCGTGGTCTTTGAAAGTAACCGAGCTTGATCCTTTAAAATTGGATTTGCTGTTTGAACGTTTCTTAAATCCGGAACGTGTCAATATGCCGGACTTTGACGTGGACTTCTGTCAGGAAAATCGTTATAAGACGATTGAATATGTGCAGCAAAAATACGGGTTTGATCACGTTGCGCAGATTATCACTTACGGTAAGTTACAATCTAAAGCCGTTATTCGTGATGTGGCACGTGTTTTGCAAATGCCGTATGCTCAGGCAGATAAAATTTCTAAAATGATTCCGGCCGGGGCTCAGGGTAAAAACCCGACATTGCCCGAGGCTTTGGAGCAAGTTCCGGAATTGGAGGAAATGCGCCAGAGTGATCCGCAAGTGAATAAACTTTTTGAAATTGCCATAAAATTAGAGGGCTTGTATAGAAACAGCGGTATGCATGCCGCCGGCGTGGTGATTGGCGACAGACCGTTGGATCAGTTGGTGCCGCTGTATAAAGATCCGCGTGCGGATATGCCGGTCACCATGTATGATATGAAATATGTTGAAGAAACCGGCTTGATTAAGTTTGACTTTTTGGGTTTGAAAACGCTGACGGTTATTCAGCGTGCGGTGGATTGGATCAAAAAAGCCGAAGGCATAGATCTGGATATGGAAGCAGTGCCGCTGGATGATGCCGAAACCTATAAAATGTTGCAAGAAGGCAAAACAACTGCCGTTTTCCAATTTGAATCTGCCGGTATGAAAGATGTTCATAAGCAGATTAAACCGGATAGATTTGAAGACCTGATCGCTATTGTGTCGTTGTATCGTCCGGGGCCAATGGATAATATCCCGACTTTTATTAAACGTAAGCACGGGGAAGAAGAAATTACCTACCTCCACCCGAAGTTAGAGCCTATCTTAAAAGAAACCTACGGAATTATGGTTTATCAAGAGCAGGTTATGATGATTGCCCGAGAACTTGGCGGTTACACCATGGGTGGTGCGGATAAGCTCCGTAAAGTTATGGGTAAAAAAATGAAAGACGAAATTCCGAAGCAACGCAAGATGTTTACGGAAGGGGCAATCGCCAACGGTATTGACGGTGAAGTGGCAAAAAATATTTTTGACCAGATGGAAAAGTTTGCGTCTTACGGTTTCAATAAATCTCACGCGGCGGCGTATTCTTTGGTTTCTTATCAGACGGCATATTTAAAAGCGCATTTTCCGGTAGAATTTATGTGTGCCGTGATGGATTTGGATATTACCAATACGGATAAATTAGCCGGCTTTAAGGCAGAATGTAAAAACCTCGGGATTGAGGTTTTGAAGCCGGATGTTAATGAATCTCTGGCAAAATTCAGTGTGCAAAACGGAAAACTTCGCTACGCTTTGGGGGCTATTAAAGGTGTGGGCGAAGCGAATATGAACGCCATTGTGGAAGCTCGGGAAAAGGGTGGTAAATTCAAAGATATTTCAGATTTTATCAATCGGGTGGATGCTAAACAGCTCAATCGTAAGCAGCTTGAACAGCTGATTAAGGCAGGTGCTTTTGATAGTATTGAGAAAAAACGCGGTATGCTTTTTGCTAACATTGATACGATTTTGAAAAATATTTCTTCAGCTACGGAAATGAAAACCAGTGTGCAATCTTCTTTGTTTGGGGTGGAGGAATATTCTTCTAAAGTTAAACTTTCAGATGCACCGGATTGGCCGGATTTGGAAAAATTGCGTCTGGAAGCCGGTGCTATCGGGTTTTATATTTCGGCTCACCCGTTGGATACTTATGCCGACAGCTTGAAAAAACTTGAAGTGCAGAGCTGTCAGGATGTGCTTTCCAGCGTGACGGTGGGTGAAAATGTCAAAGCCAGCATTGCCGGTTGTGTGGAGAATTTTCAAAAACGCCTCAGCAAAAACGGGAATAAATATGCTTTCTTGGGGCTTTCCGATACAACGGGGAATATTGAGGGCTTGCTGTTTTCTGAGGGGCTGATTAAGTATGAGGGGGTTATCACCAGCGGTTGCCCGTTGCTGATTAACGTGACAATCAACAAGCAGTCTGAGGAAGAAGCCCCGAAAGTGATGATTAACAGCGTTAAGACAATTGACGAGGCTATTGCCGAACACGCAAAAGGGATTGTGATCACCATAGCGAATGCGGCAGCCATTCCGGAAGTCAGAAAAATTTTGAATGCGGATAGACGGGGCGTGAATAAAATTTATTTGGTTCCGGAAATGGATGAATGGGATGTACGGATAGAACTGGAAGGCGGTTTTGCCTTTTTTGACAGTATGATGTTATCCAAATTGAGGAGTGTGGCCGGTGTGGCCTCTGTGAAGGAATTTTAAGGAGAAACATAACATGACACAACAGACTGAAGTAAAGTTTGCTTTTTTTGAGGGATTGCGCTTCCCGATGAGGACTATAAAAGAGCATTGGACAGAGTTTTGGAAATTGCTGATGAGTGTTTCCGTCTTCACGGCATTGCTTAATACCTTGTTGGGCAACGGTGTTCTGTGTGGAACAGGTCGGGAAGAAGGGGCAAGCGGTGTTTTTTGTTCCGCTATGCCGGAGTTGATTATCATCTCTTGGGTTGTGTTGTGTTTCTCTGTTGCATTTTTTCTTTATAAATGGCAACGAATCGCTTTTGACGGTAAGTCGTTTCTGCCGGTGTTTGAAGATCTTTCCGCCAAAAAGATTTTCAAGATTTTAGGTTTTATGTTCTTTTATATTTGCATGTGGGCGTGCATTGGCGTGGGGGTGTATTATCTGGTCAAACGTACTCCAAACCCTAATTGGATGGTGGAGCTTAGTGTTTTTGCCGGTGGCTCGTTCATTGTGATGGTGGCTTTTTATTTTATTCTCTCCTTTGTGGTTTTTGTGCGCTTTTTAGAGGGAAAAGACTGGCGGATATGGCGCAAACTTTTTTGGCCGATGTTGGATAACATTTACCCGATGTCTGTGTGGTTTATGTTTTATTCCATACTGTTTTTATTGCTGTTTCAGAGTGTGGCGGGGACTTTTATTCTCCATACGGCGCTTCGTCCGTGGCTGGATAATCTGTTAGGGGGCATTCTGTTTTATATGCTGTTTTATTTTATGTTTGCCCTGTATCTGAGCAGCCTGAACTATCAAAACAAATGCTTAGATGAGGCCGAGATATAAAAAAACTCCCTTAAAGGGAGAGAATGGTGCTCTGGAAAAGACTCGAACTTTCACTGCCTGAGGCAACATGCACCTGAAGCATGCGCGTCTACCAATTTCGCCACCAGAGCAACTTCTATAGCTGATAATTTATTTTTGGCAGACTGTCAATAGTTTTGTTGTTCTATTTCTACATGTGCAAATTAAAAACAGGAGAGATCTGGAACTTGTGAA
>CAYPIZ010000091.1:0-4581 GCA_964410935.1 uncultured Acetobacter sp.
CAATCAACAAAAGTCAACAACTCCCCTGATAGGGTCATTCTTTCTCTTGCAGCTGCTCTATCTCCACCTTGAGCATTTTCGCTTCCAAGAGCCTGAACCTTAGGGTACCAATCCAAAATAACTTGATTTTTGGCAATATACTCATGGTATTGCAGATTTGGCTTTTCACCTTGCTTTTTGAAATCTAAGCTCTCTTTGATGCGGATCACTTTTAATTTAGTTTTTGGTAAATCTTTTATAGTTGGAATTGTAAATTCTTCTTTTATATTACTTCCACCAGGCAAACCTTCATCTTTCAAATATTCCTGAAATTGTCTCATATAATCGGCTTTGACACCAAAGACATTCAATGTTTCCAAGCAATGAAGAGCCATTGCCTTTTCATTTGAAAGATTCAAATTTAAAGCCGAAGAACGTTTTAGACAATATTCAAAGCCTTTTAATCTAACACCTCTACCAAAAAGTTGAATAATTTCAGCCCCCTCAGCACGCCCAACATTCATTAATCCCATTGTGCTAACTCTGTAACAGTCCCAACCTTCCGTAAATTTTTTAGAACCGATTAATATATTCAGCGGAGACTTATTTGATTTGATACCACCAAACAGAGAAACTGCAAAATTTTTCTCAGAGACAGTTAAACAATCGTGTTCTCTACAAAGTTTCAATAATTCAGCTGTATCACCCACGTTAATTAAGCCAAATGGCTCATTGTCTCCTAATCTCAGAGCTATTTCTCCGGAAGCACCTCTTAAATCTTCAAGATGTAAACCGGCTGGAGCTTTTGCATTAAATACCTTATCCAGAATGCTATTAAACAAATCTTCACCAAATAATCCTCCTGCATTTATAAAGCCAAAAGAATTGGAAAAGATTTCCCTACCTTGTCCGTCTAAAAGTCCGGGGTTTCCGTGAGCGATTCTATTCAAAGTATCTATGCTCTGAGTTTTATTTTGAATAAATTCTGATAAGAACAGTAAGATATCAAGGACATCGGATACCTTTCTTCCTGTTTCACTTCTGACTGCCGTTACCGTTCCTCCGACAAAAATCCACAAAGGTTTTTCAATATTAAATTTCTTGACATTATCTTGATTTTGTTCCCAGACCAACAATTGCTGATAATAAGCAAGCAAACAACCTGTTAAATACATTTTTCGTATATCTTCCGGACAAGCAGCTAAATTCAAAATACGGTAATCTTTACCGTAACCGTCTCCATAGAACCATTTGTATGAATAGTCAAAGATCGTAGATTTAGCATATTCTGCCTCTATCTCCTTATTTCCTGCTGCTTTTACAGCTTGCCCCAATGTAGCGGAATATTCAAAAGCAAAACCTCGTTTTGAGAGTCTATCTCTTTTTTCTTTCCATTCTTTTCCTTGTGTTCCTTTATGAACTTCATCAATCAACACTAAATTATTATCTTCAAAAGAATCAACGGCAACAGTTTTTTCTTTTCCTTCCTCTTTGAGTTTTGAAATTTCTATAATTTCTACCGTATTTGATGAAAACAATTTTCCTGCATTTTTATCAAATATTTCGGCATTGATACGAGATGTATTAAAATTGTCTAAATGCTGTTTTGATAATCCTTCATTTGGAGTAATTAGCAAAATACGATTTATTGTTTTTTGTTGTTTATGTTTTTGCAGATAATGTTGATATTGCATAATATTTACATGCATTAACAATGTTTTTCCGGAACCGGTTGCATTCCAAATGGCAATTTTTCTTAATTGTGGTAATTCATAATCTGGAATCTCTACATCTCTAAAATGATTTGCTTTAAATATATTCAAATCGTGTAGTAAATCTTCTGCATTTCTAAAAAATCTATCCAAATAAATCTCGACAAACAGCAAGCATAAATATTGAAAATATTTCCAAGATATTGGTCCTTTGCGTTTTCCTTGTATTTTTTTAGTGTAATTGCAAATATTCATATCATACGCCAACATAGTATCCTTATCTATTTTGGCATTTTGAAATGATTGAGAGCCTATCAAGGCCGTATAGAAATGGCTGGTTTGATTTTCATCATAGCCTTCTGCTGTATTTTTCAAGACGGCGGCTAATTCCTTAAATGAAGAAAAACCGATCAAACTCAACATATAGGTATTGAGAACTAATTTTTCTGAAAAATGTGTTTGCTGCACTTTATTTTTCTTAGCCATTTTAGCCTCTTAATCCATCAACCATTTTTTCTATTGAATCTAACCAGCTAGAAAATTTAGGGCATTTTGCTTTCATTTCTTCAATGGAGATCTTTTTAAAAATCAATTCGCCATCCAATATCTTTTGGTAATCCTTAAAAATAGCTTTCAAACGTTTAGATGGTGCAGTCTGCGGACTATTATTGATATCCTCAGGATTTGGATATTGAGCAACAATATCTTGTAACTTTTTATATTGATGCATATCTGCATGCTTGGCATCTCTAATAGCATCAATATTAGAAAACCACAAAGCTTCTGTCTCGTGCATCTGCAAATAAGGAATTAGATATGTTTTTCCCGATCTTCCTTTAATAATATCTTCAATTTGTTTGGCCGTTCTGCCACCTTGATCTTTAAAACCATAATAATCAACCATAGTGGTAATTATGTCCCCTCCGGCTTTTTTTATATAATCCACAATTCTATCAATAGAAACATTTCCCTCCATAGATCCATTTTTATTTATTATCACAGGTTTTAAGGAAATTTCTTTTGCGTTAAAATAGGCTTTGCTAAGATATTTCACAAATCTTTCTTCCGTTTGACCTTCGCAAACAACAAATACATTTTTAAAACTCATCAGGAGTACCTCCTATGATATTTTTCTCCCAAATATCACCCATAGCAAATTCATCCAGCCAATTCTTTACTTCGTTTTCTTCTAATCTTCTAAATACAGATTGCTCTTTTTGTCTGTCTGCCACCACAATATCTTCATAGCTAAATTCATTGATAAATGTGACAGATTGTGAAGTAGCAACAATTTGCTTACCTCTTGCTGCCACTCTTTTCATTTGTTCTGCTAACACCTTTAACGCGTATGGATGCAGTCCCAATTCTGGCTCATCAATTAAAACCGTAGAAGGAATAAATTGATCAGGTTGTAATAAAAGAGTACTAAGTGCCATAAATCTTAAAGTACCATCAGATAAATAGTTGGCATCAAAAACTGTATCACTTCCATATTGTTTCCATTTTAGCATTATGTTTCCTGCATCATCCGGCTCTAAGATGAAATCTTGAAAAAAAGGAGCAACCATTTTAATAACATTTACAATATTATCATAATCTTCCTTGTAATACTCCTTAAATCTATATAGCATAGCAGCTAAATTTTCTCCGTTTGCTTGCAAAAAGCTTTGATTACTAATGGAACAATTCTTTTTGATAAGTGCAGAATCACTGGTATCATGGAAATGATAAACTCGGAAACCATGTAAATATCTCTCTGTATATACAACTTTATATTCATTAGATGATTTTAATTTACTTTCTAGACCTCCCTTATTTTCAATGGAGCTTCCCCATTCACCATAAAAAGCCATTTCTTGAGCAAAAACCAAAGTATCCGGAATGGCGTGTTCCAAAATAGCTCTGTATGTATTACATTTGAAGCCTAATTCAATTTTAATTTTATCTGTATTTTTGCTTCCAAAATGGAAAAAACGTTCTGCTCCACCGCATGAAAGGACATATTTTTGTAAATCTAGACTTACAATTTTATACAATAACTTAAATACACCAATAAAATTACTTTTGCCTACACCATTTGGCCCAACAATGATATTTAGTGGTTTTAAGGGCAAATTTATTTCTTTGATAGATTTAAAACCCTCTACTTTTATATTAGTTAGAATACCTAAATTGTTTTCTGTCATCGCTATACATCCTTTACATCAAACATACGTTTTTGAAATTCGGCTTCAATAAGGCGGACTTTCCATGTTTCATCTGATTTGCGTAAATTTTCCAAGTTATTATTGCCATTGACGTAAATGGTATCAAATTCCATATCTTGAGTTGAATAATTTTGTTTTTCAAACCATTTATCCAAATCTTCGGCTGACGTTTTTTCGGCATCTCGCCACAAAATAAGCGTTTTTTCGCCTTCTTTGGTTGTTCCTTCTACTGTCAAAACGTCTTTTACCTTGTGAATATGAGATACATTAAGTCCTAGCAGATAATTAAAGGTTTCTACCAAATCTACTTTTACGGTTTTAGTTTCGCCGTCACGAGTAATTTTTAGCTCATAATCAAATGGTTTGGCAAATTGATTGATATTGAGCAAGGAACCTTTTGTTTCAAGATCCATCATATATTTCAACATATACTCTTCTTTAACGGCTTTGTTTTGCTTATTGTTTAACAAATCGGTTTGAGCCGGTGTTCTGTCAAACCTTAAATTATCTAACGCATCTTCATAGGATTCTAAACGAATATATTTGAAACAATGGGAAGAACCATCACGCGAGACAGGTTTGCCATCTTTCCAGTCTTTAGAATAAATTACTTTTTCTATTCTGGGTTTGGTAACTGAATCAAAATAATTTCCCATTTCCACAAGAATATATTTTCTTTTACC
>CAYPIZ010000092.1:0-4575 GCA_964410935.1 uncultured Acetobacter sp.
TTTAAATCAAAAGGGTTAACAAAAACGCCCCCTCAAGGACATCCTTGAAAGGGCTTAAATTTTCATTGCAGAAGTACATTCTGATGTGATTTTTCCACCAATTATTTTTTGTTGACGAGTCTCTTATATATAGAGAAGAGTCCCACCCCGAAAAGCAACAAAACCAGTAAGATCACATTGCCATACTGTCCATAAAGTGTTGACCGGCTCAAAACATTGGGGAGTCGCACCGTGATCACCCCTTTTTGGCTCAATCCGATTCTCCCGAGGATATCTCCGTTCGGGGCAATAACGGCACTAATTCCCGTATTAGCACTACGAATCACGCTCACACCTTCTTCCACCGCCCGCATTTGTGCAGCCGCCAAGTGCTGATATGGTCCGGCACTCAATCCATACCACCCGTCATTTGCCAAGATAACCAAAACTTCCGGTCTTTCCTGCGGGTTAAGCACCTCTTTCGGGAAGATACTTTCATAACAAATCGCGCCCCCCATTAACGGCAACCCGCCGACTCGGATATTTTTATATTTTTCACCTTCGCCAAGATCCCCCACCACATTGGCCACCGGTTTCATAAACGCCGGCAGATACTTCCGAAACGGCAGATACTCCCCAAACGGTACCAAATGGGCTTTATCGTAATAATCTTTAATTTCTCCCTGATCATCAATCACAAACAAAGAATTATACGGCACCAGCTCTCCGTTCACATATCCGCCGCGCAAAACGCCCGTTATCAAGAAACCGCCTTCCGGAATAGCCTCTCGCAATTCTTGCAGATGTGCCTCATCTCGATCCAACTGATACGGCACGGCTGTTTCCCCCCAAACCACCAGGTCCGCCGTTCTGTCATCTTCCTGAGTTAAGTTGATATATTGCCTAAAATTTCTATAAGCGAGTGTTCTGTCCCATTTCAGAGTCTGTTCAATATTCGGCTGCACCAACCGCACCCGCAACCCGTTGGTATTATCAGCCCGAGTCGCATCATAGCTCAGGGCAAAACCGCCCATTAACACCATAAAAAAGACGAGTCCCGCAAGCGCTGTTTTATCCAAAGTTTTACGGAGTCCTGCCCGAACCAGCAAGCCGGTAAAACTCAACATCATCAACAACACAAATGACAGCCCGTATGTACCGATAAAACCGGCACCGCTAATCAGACGCGGCTCAAAGCTCAATGCCGTTCCCAACAGATTCCACGGGAAGCCCGTAAAAATAAAACTGCGAATCCACTCAAACACCACAAACCAAATTCCAAACATCCAGATTCGGGTATATTTTTCCTTAGCAAAACCACTCAGCAGAGCAGGCACAGCCAGAAACAGCCCAAAGAACAGCCCCATTGCCGAAATGACCAGCGGAATAAAGGAAACAAATTGATCTCCGTCCACCGTGAGGGCCTTATTCACCCAGATAAAGCTTGTCGCATAAAAACCGGCGCCAAAGCCATACGCATTCCAAAAGAGAGATTTCTTTGTCCGATTCTCCCCCAACAGATAAGCCAAAAATAAAACGAGGGCGCCATACCCCCAGGCTGCGCCCACAAACGGCGGGAAAATCAATGCGCCCATTCCCCCCGTTATGATCAGGCATAATCCCTTCCAACCGCGGATTCTAAAATGTCGCTGACAGGTTTGCTCGCTCACTCTTCATCATCCTTATACGGATTCTCGATTGAAAACTGTGCCAACAGCTCCACTTCCAAGCCTTCCATTTCCTCGGCTTCTTTGTCTTCCTCATGATTAAAGCCCAGCAAATGCAAAAACCCGTGAACCAGCAAATGGCAATAATGTGCATACAGGCTGATTTGTTTAATATCGGCCTCGCGCTGCATGGTTTCAAAAGCCAGGATAATATCCCCCACTTCTGCCAGCTCGGCATTTTTATCTTCGATTGTCTCCCAAAATTCGTCATCATCGATATTGGCAAATGACAGCACGTTCGTCGGTTTATCGATTCCCCGAAACTCTGCATTCAAACGGTGTACTTCCTCATCATTGCTCAGACAAACATTAACTTCAAACGTTTTATCGTTCACAAAGATTTCATGATTATCGGCTTCTGCATAAGAAAACACCAACTCTTTGAGTTCTTCTGCCACTTTCAGGGCATCAAAATCCACATTTTCCGTCCAGCGGTCATCTGCCACATCAACGTTTAAGATAACTTTATTTCTCATCTTGAGCCTTTTTACCCTTTTCCTCGTATGCTTTTACAATTTTAGCCACCAATCCGTGACGAACAACATCATTTGCCGTAAACGTAACCGAACCGATATTGCCGATTCCCTTCAAGGTATCCAACGCATCACGCAAGCCGGAGATAACGCCCCTCGGCAAGTCCACCTGGCTCAAGTCACCATTGACCACCATACGGGAGTTTTCACCCAAACGGGTTAAAAACATTTTCATCTGCATCGGAGTCGTATTTTGTGCTTCATCCAAAATCACAAAGGCATTTGCCAGAGTCCGCCCACGCATGAACGCTAACGGAGCAATTTCAATCTCGCCCAGAGCCAATTTTTTATCAACCTGTTCTGCCGGCAGCATTTCATACAAAGCATCATAGAGCGGCCGCAAATACGGATCAACCTTATCTTTCAAATCCCCGGGGAGGAAGCCCAAGTTTTCGCCTGCCTCAACTGCCGGACGGGAGAGGATGATTTTATCCACCGTTCCTTCCAACATCATAGAAACCGCCAAAGCCACCGCCAAATACGTTTTACCGGTACCGGCAGGCCCCAAGCCGAACACGAGTTCATTTTTCATCATCTCGGTGATATATTGTGCCTGTGTTGCAGACCGCGGATAGATATATCTCTTCTTTGTCTTCAAGACGATTTCGCTCAAAGACTGCTTTTCGTCATGAGAACCGTTTCCCCCGCAGATTCGCACGGCGGCTTTTACTTCCTGCTCGCCGATAACGTGTCCTTTGCTGGCTTTTTCATACAGAATATCCATTGCGGTTTTTGCATTATCCACATCAGTAGCGGATCCTTTAATCGTAATTTGATTTCCAAAGCTCAAAATTTCCACATTAAGCATACGCTCAATCAAGCGGATATTTTCATCATTTACCCCCACAACCACTTTCAACAATTGGTTATTAAAGAGTTCAAAATTAAGTTCAGACATATTACAATACCTCCCCACTTAAAGAGTTCATTGAAGCCCCTGTTACCCGAACTTCAACAATTTTGTTAATAAGAGATTTATCCGCCTTAGCATACAGATTCTGCATATAAGGGGTGCGTCCGGTCAGCTGTCCTGCATGCCGACCTTTGCTTTCAAACAGCACAGACATCACCTTGCCCACGCTGTCATGGTTAAATTTTGTTTGATAATCAAACAACAAATCCTGCAACACTTGCAAGCGTTCTTTCTTCACCTTTTCCTCCACCTGATTTTCCATCACGGCGGCCGGTGTTCCTGCCCGTCTGCTATATTTAAAAGAAAACGCCTGAATATACTTCACTTCGTTCACCACGGCAAGTGTCTGTTCAAAATCTTCATCCGTTTCCCCCGGGAAGCCCACAATAAAATCGGACGACATACCGATATTCGGATTCGCCTTTTTCAGCTTTTCCACCACGGTCAGATAATCGCCACGCGTATGCCGACGGTTCATCCGTTTCAACACCTCATCAGAGCCGGACTGTATCGGCAAGTGCAAATACGGCATCAGCTTACCCAAGTTTTTATGACAAGCGATCAAATCATCATCAACATCTGCCGGATAAGACGTCGTATAACGGATTCTCTCCAACCCGTCAATTTCTGCCACTTTATTTAAGAGATACGCCAGATTACGCTCTTTACCGTTTGCATCTTCCCCATGGTAAGAGTTCACATTCTGCCCCAACAGATTGAGTTCCAGACTACCGGTTGCCACCAAGCGCCGTGCCTCTTTCAGCACATCTTCCACCGGGCGGGAAACCTCCACCCCGCGGGTATATGGCACCACGCAGTACGTACAAAAATTATTGCATCCTTCCTGAATAGCCAGGTAAGAGCACGCTCCCTCAGATTTATTCTCCGGCAAGTGGTCAAACTTGGAATCCGCACTAAATTCCGTATCCAGCAACTGCGCTTTGCGTTTTGCCAAAACTTCCTGCACCACTTCTTTTAAGCGAAAATATCTCAACGGCCCGAGGGCAAAATCCACATACGGTGCCCGTTTCAAAATCTGCGTATCCTCGGCTTGCACCACGCACCCCGTCACACCGATCACGGTTTCCTTACCGTTTTTTGCTCTTTCTTCTTTGATTAGGTTTGCCCGTCCCAAATCGGAAAACACCTTTTCTGCGGCCTTTTCCCGAATATGACAGGTATTAAAAATCACCACATCGGCATCTTCCAAAACGGCTGTTTTTTCAAAACCGTCTTCTTCCAACATAGCTGCCATTCTATTCGAATCATACACATTCATCTGACAGCCGAACGTCTTAATAAAATATTTCTTCGCCATATCTTTACTATACATAATCAATTTATCTGCCCGATAGTATAGCAACAAACTTTATTTTTTTCAAATAAAATCTTCTTGATACCGAGGAAACTTTTTCTTGCCTAC
>CAYPIZ010000093.1:0-4537 GCA_964410935.1 uncultured Acetobacter sp.
AGGGATTTTCTTGTTTTAAATCACTCAATGCAAAAAATATCTTTCAATATTTCTTCAAAAGTCAGCGATTCTTCACCATTCCCAAACAATCGCTTCTTCAAAGCCGCGTGAAGATCTTTCTCACTGAAAACACTCGCCCGACGCAAAAGAAGATCCGGATTAAGGTGATATTCTTCTAACATCTTGTAGATCTTCTCTTCCTGTTGAGATAGGCGCGAAAACTCGCACAAAATGCTCTTCATCTTCTCCATGATTTCATTTATCGTTTCCGGAGACACCTCTTCACCTGTTATGCGGATCTTTGGTAGATTTTTACGCATCGCACCATACGCATACGCACTAAGGCTGGTCGCAGCATTATAAATCCGATCTGCCACCGCGGAGTAAACATCTTTTTTATCCGTGATACGTTCTTCAAGCAAATATTCAGCCACTTGATAATTGTTATAAATGTTGTTCCAAAGTTTTTGTTGCGAATTATTCATCTTCCCTCACTGCAGTTAAATTATTACAACCAATTGCATCTTACACAACTCATATAATTATTCAATCTTTTTTTTAATTATTTTACATTTTTTCCTTTTTATTAATATATTTCACTTACTCGCACTTATTTTTAGGATATTTTTAGATTATATTCGGATAATGTGCAGAACGGCTTGAAAACTGTCATTTTATGAATTTTTATAAATTTATTGCAATAAAAACATTTAGTTAGAACAAAAATCACAAAGACCATATTTTTTTGCTTGAAATAAAAAAAATCTATGATATAAACACCTCTGTCATAGCGATGCGGGTATAGCTCAGGGGTAGAGCGCAACCTTGCCAAGGTTGATGTCGTGGGTCCGAATCCCATTGCCCGCTCCAATTCAATAAGTTGAAAAATACTTCGTAAGAGAGGATCTTGTTTCCTCTCTTTTTTATTTTCTGATTAAAACAAACTTGGTTCGGTTTCTTTGTTAAGGAGGACGGCTGCGGCCGCGCGGGCTTCTTTTGTAATCTGGTTACCGGCCAACATACGGGCAATTTCTTCCGTCTTTTCTTCTGCGGAAAGCTTCTTCAGACTGGTTGTTGTAACATTATCAGTGGTGGTTTTCTCTACCTTAAAATGCTCATCACTAAATGCAGCCACTTGTGGCGAATGCGTTACCACCAAAACTTGCACCCCTTTTGCCAAGCGAGACAGTCTTTCGCCAACAGCCTCTGCCGTTGCACCGCCAATTCCCGTATCAATTTCATCAAAAATAAGCGTTTCTTGGCTACTCTGCCGGGCTAGATTAACCTTTAAAGCCAGCATAAAACGGGATAATTCGCCACCGGAAGCAATTTTATTGAGTGGACCAAGCGGCGTATTCGGATTGGTGGAAACCTCAAAGCAAACATCATTCCACCCTTTTTCAGACCATTGTGTTTCCGGTTTATCGGCAACCATCGTCTTAAAAACGGCTTTTTCCATCTTGAGGGGGGCCAATTCTTTTGAAATATTTTTATCCAATTCTGCCGCAACACTTTTTCTTTTATCGCTTAATGTTTTCGCTTTGGTCTCGTATATTTCTTTGAGTTTTGCGACATTCTTTCTAAGCTCGGATAAACTGTCCTCCCCTATTTGCAGAGCATTTAACGCAGCTTGCAGTTCTTCCAATTTTTCAGGCAACAAATCAATTTCCGTTTGATGTTTTTTTGCCAAATCTCTCAGAGCGAACAAGCGTGTTTCTATCTCATCAGCTTCTGATTGATTAACAGAAATATCATTAGAAGCTGCCTCAATCGCTTCCACCGCATCATTGAGTGCATACAGAGCGTTCTCTAAATTTTGTTCTATTTCGCTATACTTACCACTTACGAGTTCGTTCGTACGGGCGATTGCATTCCGCGCCTTAGAGACCTCTTCCAATACGTTGCTGCCACCGTTAAGGCATGTGTACGCCGTATTAAAGCGCTCAATAATTTTTTCCGCATTCATCAGCTCGTTACGGCGAATCCGCAAACGCTCTTCTTCACCCTTTTGAGGAGATAATTTTTCCAGCTCCTTTACCCAATGTGTCAGGTTTTCTTCTTCCTCTTTTGCGTGGGCCAACATATCTTCTTGTTTTTTGAGTTCTGATAATGCAGTTTTGTAGTCGCCAAAGGCCTCTTGTGTAGCACTGCACTCTTTTTCCAACCGCCCATACGCATCTAAAATATCCCGATGTGTCGCAGGATTTAAAAGCCCTTGATTATCGTGCTGTCCGTGAATTTCTATCAGATTTTGAGAAATTTCTTTTAAAAGTTTTAAGGTTATCGGCTGATCATTAAATAAGATCTTGTTCTTCCCCTCTGTCGTAATTGTGCGCTTGATGATAATATCTTCATCTGCTTCCAAATCATATTCTTTGATCAGGTCATACACTTTATGATCCGGTTTAATTTCAAACACACCGGTAACGGAAAGTTTATCCGCCCCTTGCCGAATAAGGGAGGAATCCCCCCTATTTCCTAACAAGAGCCCTAAAGAATCCAGTAAGATAGATTTACCGGCTCCGGTTTCACCGCTCAACACTATCAGCCCTTTGGAAAAATCTATATCCAAACTATCTATTAAGACCACATTTCTGATTGATAGAGCTTTTAACATCGGAGAGGGCTATTCCTTATTCACCAAATCGGTCGCCATTTGTGACCACTTACCGTCAGGGTAGTTTTCTTTCAAAATATCAGCCTTCTTTTTAGCCTCACCTTTAAGACCAAGAATCGTGTAGACCTCAACTTCACGATAAAGAGCTTCCTCTATTTGCGGTGTTTCGCTATAATTATCGCTTACCGTAGAAAAGCGGTTCAAGGCAGAAACGTATTCTTTGTTATTAAGGTAATATCTACCAACGCTCATTTCGTGCCCGGCAATATGATCTTCAATCAGGCCTAATTTCGTTTTAGCATCTGCGGCATATTTTGTATCCGGAAACATAGAAATCAGCTGAGAAAAAGTATCATAGGCTTCCTGACTGGAGGCTTGCTCCTTTGCCGGAGAAGCAATTTGATCATAATAGCATACCCCTTTCATATAATAAGCGTAGGCAATGTCTTTGTTCCCCGGATGTAAACGGATAAATCTATCCAGCGAGGCAATTGCATCATCATATTTTCCGTCTTTATAATATGCGTATGCACTCATCAGCTTTGATTTTGTAGCTAATTTGGAGTACGGGTGTTCCATTTCAACCTTATCAAAAGTTTCCGCCGCTTTTTGGTAGGAAGTCTTTTCCAGATATTCCGTTGCCTCACTATACAAAGTTTCAGCACTCTTATCTTCGTCTAAGGTTTCATCTTTACCGGCACAAGCAGATAACATCAATACACCCGACAGTAACAACAAGTATGCATATTTTTTCATCACAATCCCCCGTTTTACAAAATTTCATAACTATTTGTTGCAACAAACAGTTTTTTCAATATTTCATTATTATGATAATGTCCGCTTTTTTTAGCAACAACTTTTGCTAAGATATAATACCCTGATGTATATAAATCACCAATCAGATCCATCACCTTGTGATTGACGCACTCGTTCGGCAGGCGGAAACCTTCCGGATTTAAGATTTTATCACCATCAAGAACAATAGCATTTTCCAGGCTTCCCCCTTTTATTAACCCGATAGATTTCAGGTAATCCACTTGATATTTTTCACAAAATGTGCGGCAAGGGGCGATCTTTTCTGCAAAGATTTCCGGAGTGATTGCATCTTCAAAATGTTGGTGACCGACAATCTTTGACGGAAAGTCTATATCAAAAGAAACTTCCAGTTTATCTGAAGGCAAAAGTGTCACGCTATTCCCGTCCGAATCGGTAAAATTTACCTCTTTGGTAATCTTTAAATAACGGCGCGGAGCAGCTTGCTCTTGCAATTTTTCTTTTTGCAATATCTCTAAAAACCGCTTTCCACTCCCGTCAAGAATCGGGACTTCCGGATTGTTTAAGCTCACTTGTGCATTGTCTATCCCCAGGATATACAACACCGCCATAAAATGTTCTATGGTGCTTACAATGTTTTTTTCGTCTAAGCCTAGGCAAGTGCAGTTTCTCGTATCCACCACATTGGAAAATATAGCGCGAATCGGTTTTGCATTTGTAACATCTTGCCGAGAAAACACAATACCGGTATTTTCCGCTGCCGGTTCTATTGTCATCACCGTTTCTTTGCCGGAATGCAGTCCTATTCCCCTAATTTCAACCTTATTCTTTAACGTGTGTTGCATATTCCCTCTCTATAAAAAATATTCAGGTGGCCTATAAGCCGAGTTGTGTATCCATCATTTGCTTCACAAATGTGAAGATTTTGGACGATAGCTATTCATCTAGGCCGAATGTCACCATTCGACTCGTGCGACCCACCTCTGGAGCGGAGTGGAAACTCTCCGTCATAACGGTAAAAACCGCCCTCCTAATTTGGTCTTGCATCAGATAGGGTTTACCTTGCCAAAGTGTATTACTACCTTTGCGGTGAGCTCTTACCTCGCCTTTTCAACCTTACCAGATAAAATCTGGCGGTAACTTTCT
>CAYPIZ010000094.1:0-4525 GCA_964410935.1 uncultured Acetobacter sp.
AATTACGGCACACGCAACCAATCCATTGTGGCGATCTATATATTTATAAATTAAATTGCCGTTATTAAATAGGTTTTCATGCATTTTATATAATTTAGACCTTTCATCCAAAAATGAAAACTCAAAAAACTGCCTCGTGTAAGCATGTCTAAACAAAAAATTTTTTATAAATTCATCATCCATAGATAAAACAAATTTTGGAAAAACAAACAGACTACACTGTGTCCTGATATAAAGTAACTCATTGTCTTTTTTACTCATAATAAGAAGCATATTTAAAAAATTAGAATTAACTTTCTCCAATTCCAAAGTTGGTATTTTTTCAACAATTCCTCGAAGATTATTCATACTCCGAACAGCATTTTTTATAGTCTTCCTATATCTTTTATAACTAATTTTTATCCCTAAAAACTTTATTATTTTCTTTTCGATACCGTCACAATTCTTTTTTTCTATAGAAAAGCCTAAATGCATTTTAGTCTGCCCCCAATGATATACAGTCACTAAAAAACCCACTAAAAGTGGGCGGATGCTAGAAAAACCGTATACAAAACAAGACGGCTCGACTTATTCAGCCTGTAGCCTTATTTAGCCGACATCCGCCTTAGCAGAAATCGGCACAAATATTTTAAGTCGCGTGCATAACGACTGTTTTGTATTTTGAGGATTTTCTAGATCCTAAACACCTTATCCGTGTTCAGAAGGAAGAGTAAAATAAAAGTTTTAATATGTAAAGTGTATTTTGTAGATTCATATTGCATATACCATCAAAAAAAGGGTGCCTTTTCAGACACCCTTTTTTAGTTTTAGAAAAGAAAGCTTATTCGTATTTAGCCTCGGCACCGTTTTGATATACTTCTTGAGCTTCCTCAAAATTTTTCTTCAAAACCTTGCCCAATTTTGAGGCTGAATCTACTGTATGCGTAGCACCTTCAACACCGGTACTATGGCTAACACTAGCCTTGATAACACTCAACTGTTCCTCAGGTGTTTTACCGCTGACAAACCACCACACAGTCGAACCTAGTACCAATAATACAACAATATAAATAACTGCTTTCATTCTAAACCTCTATTTTATTTTTTCAAAATAGATTTGCCGGCAAAGACAGCTGCATCACCCAATTCTTCTTCAATTCTGATGAGTTGGTTGTACTTAGCCATTCTATCTGTTCTGGACATAGAACCTGTTTTAATTTGACCACAGTTTGTTGCAACAGCAATATCAGCAATTGTTGTATCTTCTGTTTCACCGGAACGGTGAGATAAAACTGCTGTGTATTTATTGCGTTGAGCCAAATCAACAGCCTTCATTGTTTCTGTCAATGTACCGATTTGGTTTACTTTAACCAAAATAGAGTTAGCAACACCTTTTTCAATACCCATAGCTAAACGTTTCGGATTTGTAACAAAAAGATCATCACCAACCAACTGAACTTTATCGCCAATAGCGTCGGTCAACATCTTCCAACCTTCCCAATCGTCTTCGGCCATACCGTCTTCAATAGAGAAAATCGGGAATCTTGCACACAAATCTTTGTAGAATTCAACCATCTGAGTGTTGGTATAAGATTTACCCTCACCTTTCATTTCATATTTGCCGTTCTCATAGAATTCGGAAGAAGCAGCGTCAATTGCCAAAACAACATCTTCACCCGGAACAAAACCGGCATCTTTAATAGACTGAACAATAAAGCTCAAAGCTTCTTCAGCAGACTTCAAATTCGGAGCAAAACCACCTTCATCACCAACGTTAGTGTTATGACCGGCAGCTTTCAAATTTTTCTTCAATGTGTGGAAAATTTCAGCACCCATACGGATAGCTTCTTTAACAGACGGTGCAGAAACCGGCATAATCATGAATTCTTGAATATCAATCGGGTTGTCTGCATGCTTACCACCGTTTACAATGTTCATCATAGGAACCGGCAATGTGCGAGCCATTGTACCACCTAAATAACGATACAAAGGAACACCTTGTTCTTCAGCTTGAGCTTTAGCAACAGCCATAGATACAGCCAAGATAGCATTTGCACCCAACTTACCTTTATTTTCTGTTCCATCAAGTTCAATCATTGTGTTATCAATATCAATTTGATCTTCGGATTCGCAACCGATTAAAGCTTCACTAATGGCTTCGTTTACATTATCAACGGCCTTTTGAACACCTTTACCCATAAAACGGTTTTTATCACCATCACGAAGTTCTACAGCTTCGTGTACACCGGTAGAAGCCCCTGAAGGAACAGCTGCACGACCAAAAGCACCGGATTCAAGCAAAACATCTGCTTCAACGGTAGGGTTACCACGGGAATCCAGAATTTCTCTGGCATAAATATCAACGATTGTACTCATTATACACTCCTTAGTTTAAAATTGAATTGAGCCTAATATATCTTTTAGGTTAGCAAAGTCAAGATTCTTCTGTAATTTATTTCTGCTTTTATTTCAAACAAATCCCTTGTAAAATGTGAAAAAAATGATAAGCTTGTTTTTAGATAAATTTTTAGAGGAGTTTTATCTATGTTTACCATGAAATGGCACTACCGCTTTATGGAGCTTGCAAAGCTTATTTCTACCTGGTCCAAGGATACTTCTACCAAGACAGGTGCTGTAATTGTCGGGCCGGATAAAGAGATCAGAGCCACCGGATACAACGGCTTTGTACGGGGTGTTGATGATGAAGTTTTTGAACGTTTTGAACGCCCGACAAAATACGACTTCTTTGAACATGCAGAAAGAAATGCCGTATACAATGCCTGCTTATGCGGAACACAGGTGAAAGGGTGTGTCCTCTACTGCACACATTACCCTTGTACCGACTGTACCAGAGCAATCATTCAATCCGGCATTAAGTTGGTTGTAACCAATCCCTTGGTAATAGATAAAAACACCCCTAAAAATACTTGGAGAGATAAAATAACCTATTCCGAGCAAATGCTTAAAGAAGCAGGTGTTGAACTGTTGATTTTACCTCCCAAAGAATAAAACTGTTTTTTCGGTCTTTAAAACCGCCTTTTCGGACTTATATTGTAACGACATTTAGACTAGACCTTGTTTTTTAAGGAGAAATAAATGAAAGTTTTAATAGTGGACGAACAATCTTTATTTAGAGACGGACTTTCCCTCAGATTAAAAGAGATTAACCAGGATATATCCATATTACAAGCATCAACTCTTGCTGATATGCAAAACATTCTGTCGGAAGAAAGAAATATTGATATTGTAATTTTGGACATTGATATGATCTCATCATCCGTAACGGATATTATCGCCAAAATTAACAATACCTCACCGACTGCAAAAATTATTGCAATATCAAATTCGGAAGACACCAGAAATATTAAAAAAATTCTCTCTTACGGAGTAAAAGGATATATTCCTAAACGATCCGACAGCAATATTTTAAGCGGAGCTTTAAAACTGATTTTAGATGGAGGAACATATATTCCACCGGCTATGTTGAACAACACCATTGAATTAAGTTTTAAGACGGACGGTCCTTTAAAGAAAAATCTGACAAATAGGCAATCTCAAGTACTGGATTTAATTGCACAAGGAAAATCCAACAAACAAATTGCTTATGATATGGGTGTTTCTGAGGCAACTGTAAAATTGCATATCAATGCTCTCTTGCGTTCTCTTAAAGTGAATAACCGAACACAAGCTGTGGTAACCGCTCAAAAAATGGGATTGATTTAATCATCATTTAACCATTAAAGATTATAGTAAGACCAACATAACAAACAGAGGTCTCCTATGCTATACATCTTTTTAGGTTTTATTTTCGGTTTCACAATTCCCTATCTTGCCCGTCGTTTCGCTAAATTTATGCCGGCAACTCCCGGATATGCACTTTACCGCATATTTCACATAAACAAATATGTTTCCAAACAAAAACGTTTGACTAATCGCGCCTATTTAAAACTAAGAACACACTATTTTATGAGATCTTTCGGATGGGGAGTCGTTACTTCTACCGTACTGTTTATTTTTGCACAAAACATCCCCGCTTTTGAAATGCCATGGATTGCTTTTTTTATCATTGTTTCTTTTGCTTTAATGGAAATAGATAAACGAATGTTCCTTTTACCGGACATTTTAACCGTTCCTCTTCTCATTGGTGGTTTTGCTTATGCTTCTTTTGCCGGAGATCTTTTAAATAACAGTCCTTTATTTTCGGTTGAAAATAGTGCATTAGGGGCAACTTTCGGATATATTCTCCCTGTGATAGCCTCTCTCTGTTTAGTAAAAAAACACCCTGATGCCTTTGGCGGCGGAGATATTAAATTATTGGCAGCCGTGGGGGCTTGGTTTGGAGTAGAAAATATTGCCTACATAATCCTACTCAGTTGTGTTGTGTTTGCCATTTCCTGTTTTATAAAAAAGCAACGTATAGGTGCTTTTGGCCCGTCTATTGTTATTTCTTCACTAATTGTCCTTTTTTGTTTAGAATACTAAAAAACAGGCTTAAGAAAAATCCTAAACCTGTTTCTTGTTAAAATAAGGATTCTATTTTTCTATA
>CAYPIZ010000095.1:0-4438 GCA_964410935.1 uncultured Acetobacter sp.
CCTTGCAAGTCTAAATTTTTAACATATTTTAACTTTGTATCCTTAAGATTAGGTAAAAAATATCAGCAAAGGATAGAAAAAATGGCTCTTTTGCCCGCTTTGATGAAAGAAAATAAGACCCTCGAACACTGGCGCCGACATTACCTGACCGAGGCGCTGTTTTGTGGCCTGCTTGCCGCCGGTGGAATCGCGCTGGTGCTCCGGCTGGCGGAGTATATCTGGCTTCGGCTGTCTTTGACCCTCTCTATCCTCGGGCTGCTGTATCTGATGATCAAAGAACTGCATGCGGATCTGCAGACCCGTGGGCAAGCGCTGATGCTGGCTCATGCCGGTGAGCTCTTCCCGACCCTCCGTTTTGACTATGCCAAGGGAATTGCGGAAGATAGCCTCTCCGCCTTGCAGAGTGTCCCCCGCTACACCCGTCGTGAAATCGGTAACGTGCTCCACACCCCACATGGGCAGATTGAGGAAGAGTGGCTCTACACCACGATGGTTATTCGGCATATTACTTTTCCGCAGACGGCGTTCAAAGGGCTGGTGTTACGCTTGCCCAAACCGAGCCCCCTCCCCGCGGGAAAGACCGCCGTTCTGGATTTGCGTCATGCCCATGCCCCCCTCAGCGGAGAGTTGGCAGCACCGCTGAACAGACTCGGTGTAAACAAAGAGTTAGCAACACTTCTTCATCTGTTTGATGAGCAGACGCTCACCTTGGAGAGCAGTACAGACGCCCTTTATATCTTTTTGAAAACGGAAAAACCGTTGTTCCACCCGTTCAGCCTCACCACCAGCAACACTTCCGCCCGCTTTACCGAGCGGATCACCCGTCTGGCCGGGCTGTGCGAGACCCTCTACACCCTGTTACAGGGATAATTTGTTAGGAGAAAATTTATGTTGACAAAATCAGCTTTATATACCTTCACCGCGTTGACGGCCCTCAGCTTGCCGGCCATGGCAGAGCAGACCGAAATCACCGTGTATAACCAAAACACCGCCCTCATCAAGCAAACCCAAGATGTGGATTTGACTGCCGGACAAAATGAGGTGGCGTTTCCACGGATTGCCCGTGATCTCTACGCGGAATCCGTCTTGATTAACGGGGAAAATATTGAGGTGCTGGAGCAGAATTACGATACCGAGGGGCAGAGTTACCTTAACCTGTTGAATGCGTACCTCGGCAAAGAAGTAACCACCGTTCGCACCAACCCCGATGACGGCAAAAATATCTTTGAAACCGCAACGCTGCTGGCTTTGAACGGCACAACACCGGTGTTGCAGTTTAGCTACGGGATTGAGGCGGATTTCAAAGGGCGGATCCTCTTTCCGGAAATGCCGAAAAATCTCTACGCCACCCCGACGTTGAAAGCCAAAATCAAAGCCCAAAACACCGGGACACAACCGCTCCGTCTGGCATACCTGACCGGTGGTTTCAGCTGGACCCCGAATTATGTGGTACACCTAAACTCTGCCACGGATATGTCTTTCCTCGGGCGAGCCGCGGTGACCAATGCTTCCGGTTCGGATTATGATGATGTTCGGTTGAGTTTTGTTGCCGGCGATTTGCATGTGAATCGGGCTCAAAATCGCCCCCAAAGAATGCTGATGACCACGGCCATGCGCTCTGCGGTTTCTGCCGATTCGGTCATGGCGGCACCAAGCGCCCTCAACAGCTTTTATATCTATAAAATCAACGAGGCGGTTTCCCTTAAAAACGGGCAGATGAAACAGCTCTCTTTTGTGAACGCACCGCATGTAACCTATGAAAAACAAAATGAGCTCACCGCACCGCTTTATCTGGGGGTAAACAAAGCCTCCTTTACCGATAAAAAACCGGATATCGTCTACACTTTCAAAAACGAGGCCATGGGCGTACCGCTCCCTGCTGGTGCAGTCAATTTTTATGAAAACGACAGCGACGGCGCATTGCAGTTTATCGGGGCCGGAAATATCCCTGACACCGCCGTGGATAAGGAGTTGCGTGTTGTAACCGGTACGGCTTTTGATGTCTATGGCGGGGGCGAAATTACCGAGCTCCGCAAGACGGTCACCCCGGCGAACGCTTGCCAATCCACCTATGCTTATACCGTTACTTACAAGCTGGAAAATAAGAGTAACACCGGTCAAAACCTGACTTTGAAACAACCGCTCCCCACCAACGGTAAAGTGGTAAGCGAGAGTGAAACCGGCACACTGGAAAGCGGTAACATCCGCCAATGGAAGTTCACCCTACCGGCAAAATCAAGCAAAGATCTCAGCGTGCAATACAGCAACGTCATCACAGATCAAAAGTGCGAAAAAACAACAAGATTGCAGTGATTCTTCAGCTTTTGGATTGCAAAAAAGAGGGTGCCGAAAGACACCCTCTTTGGGGATAAATGAAATTTTTAGAACAGCGTTGCCGCAAGCCCGTCATTCTGCACATACATGGTGTAATGCTTTTCCAAACGGTCTTTATAGGTTGCGCCTTTGTCCGGATTTTTGGAGTGATAATGCATGGCGGTTTTCTGCCAATTACGATTTTTCTCTTGCATTTTCTTCAAAAACGCGGCGCTGTAATTCACGTTATTTTGCGGATCAAAAGCCTCTTCCAAAGAGTTAAACGCCTCACCGTGATACTTCAAATTGATCTGCATACAGCCGACATCCACATTGGTGATGCCCTGGCGTTGCAATTCTTTCACGGCAGCGACGGCCTCTGCCTTGGTGGCATAATATTTTCCTCTACCGTTGGCTTGAACGGTCCACGGCCAAGCCACACGCTCGCCCCGTTCCTCGTCCCAACGTCCGCTTTCCACCGAAGCAATGGTGACCAGCAGATTTTTCTTCACCTGATAGGTCTTTTCAGCCCTTTCGGCCGCCAGACGGCACATCAAAGCCGGCGATGTCTCGCCTGATTTGTTCGTATTCCGTTGATTGAAAGGTAATTTATTAATCCCGTCTGAAAGATCTGACGTTGCCGATAGATTATATGCCTCATAAGCTCTGGAAGGTGTGGTAAGTAAACAAATAAATACCAACAGATATAAGATGCTTCTTAGCACGATGTCATTTCCTAAATACCGCCTTTAGGGCAAGGGACTTCCCTGTCTTTAAACTTTCGGTCCGGTTAGTATCTCAAAGAAACACTATCCCTAAACACGGGTAAATTAACAAAATGTCCGCACAAAAAATAACCCTTGTGCGACAAAATACAACGGGGAGTCATAACATATTTTTTTTAAAAATCCAGCAAAAAATGCGCCAGATTGAGAATCACCTTGCCGAGATCATAGCTAACACGTTGAAAATTATTACTTTTTTCAAGCTTATCTTCATCCGCGTAGATACTGCGGTTGATTTCCAGCTGCAAGGTATAGGCTTTCTTGCGCGGCTCACAGTAATTAAAGGTGATAAAAGCCCCGGAATACGGGCGGTTCTTGGAAACGTAATATTCCCGCTTAACCAGTTCGTTCTCGGCAAAAAAGCTGATTTTATTCGGGCAACTCTGCTCAAAAAGATTCCCAAGGCAGAAATCTATCCTCGGGCTTTCGGAAATGATATCGCAAATTTTAGACGGCATGGAATGACAATCCAGCACCAGACAGTAGCCGAATTTTTGAACGGCTTTGGCAATCAGCTGTTGCAGGCGGTTGTGATACACATCATAAACGTTGGTCAGCCGTGCTTGTACTTCTTTATAAGAGAGCTTGCCTTTGTAGATAAGCTGTCCGTCCGCCGTCACCTTGTGCACCAGACCGAGGCTGTAACGTGCATGCGGTTGATTGAGGCCGAGATTATCTTTCGGATAATCGTAAAACATGTTGGTGTCCAGCTCCAGCTTAGCCCGATTCACATCAATAAAAGCACGGGCCACGTTCATCTTAACGGCGGTCAATCCGCCCTCTTTGATTGCCGGCTCCAGAAGATCATAAACCAAGAGGTCTTCGTTCTTCCGCAAAGACAGTACATCCGGCGTCACCACATGCAAAAATTCTTCGGGAAAAACCGTCCCGCAATGCGGAATAGAGAGGATAAGCGGATATTTGATGTCTTCGGAATTGAATTCATCAAGCACGTTAATTTTGCTGTAATCCACTGTAAAATCTAGGTTTTCACTCATTTTTTATCTTTCTTATAAAGGTTTGTACCTCATTTACATTCTATTTTAGAATAAAAAAGGTTAAATTTTTCATAATTTTCCAAAAAAAGACTTGCAAACAAAAAAAACTATGATACTAACACCCCCGTTGTTTATAATGATCTCCTTGAGGGCTCTGGACCGTTAGTTTAAAAGTAGAACGCATCCTTGACATGGATGTAGCAGAGGAGCGTTACCTCTACGGTCCACCAGCCCTTTTTTTATACCCTTTTCCCCACATAATCCGACTTGAGCTTTCCCCCGCGTGAGGTAACGCTCCGATGCTACATCGTGATGTAGTCAGAGGCGTTCGCCCTAAAAAGC
>CAYPIZ010000096.1:0-4437 GCA_964410935.1 uncultured Acetobacter sp.
GAAGATCATACTGTTTAGGCAATGTGTTTTGTCCTAAGATAATATCTGAAATTTTCACAAGACTTTGAGTTTCAAAAGAAAATAACCCCCTCGCAGAATTTCCTGTTGTGCCTTCCCAAGTGATTTTTGAACCTGTTTCGCTGTTAATGATATTTAAATTAACTTTTAAATTATCATCTTTTACAATAGTCCCCTGAAGTTTGATTTCACTATTATTGTGAATAAATTTTCCGTCTGTGGTATACGGACCTTTTAGTGATGGGGCTTGAATTTGGGCTGATATCCCATCAATGTCAAAGCTTTCCTTAGTGTTCATGTTTTGATAATTTAAAGTTGAATTTTCTATTCTTATATCATTAAAAGAAACTTCAAAGTTACCATATCTTGTATTACTATTTGTTCCGACGCCGGCCCAGTTCAGGGTGCCGTTAGATTCAACAATAACATTAGCAGTAGCTTGTTTTAAGGTCATTGACACAATTTTAAAATGACTGTCAATTAACCCGTTAGGGTCAATCTCTGCGGTTACCTCATTAATCTCAACTAATGGAGTATGGCTTCCGTTCTTAGGAAAGAACTTGACTTTGCTAGCGGTAAAACGCGGAGAGGGGAAAAGTTCAACTCGCAAGTCCCCATCAATAAGTGCTTTTAAACCGGTAATTTGTGAAAACCTCTCAGATACAAGGGCTTTATGTTGATTCCAGTCCAAGGTATAAAGATAAATTCCCGCACCGGCTATGGCTAAGATAATAAAACAAAACAGCCCGATAAAAATCTTTTTCAGCACGTTTTTCTCCTAACTCAAAAATAAGCTTTGCTAAATTTTTTAATCATTGTATAGTATAAAAAATTAACGAAACGATAATATCTGTATTTTTTTTCAAAAAATCTTAATGAGAGGAGCTTTTATGGAAATAAAACAAAAACTTTTTGAGGCTGCGGATAAAGTTCGGAGTAATGCTTATGCCCCTTATTCAAAATATCAGGTAGGCGCTGCAATTTATGGAAATGATGGAAACATTTATACTGGAACAAATGTCGAAAACGTTTCATACCCTTGTGGAACATGCGCAGAAGCAGGAGCAATAGCGGCAATGATTGCATCAGGAGTTCAAAAGATAAAAGCTATTTTAGTTATATCAGATGACAATGAACTTGTTTATCCATGTGGAGCCTGCTTGCAAAGAATTTCTGAATTTTCTGACGAAAATACAAAGGTATATCTTGCAAATTTGCAAGGAATTCAAAAGGAATATGGCGTAAAGGACCTTTTGCCTCATAATTTTGTAGCAAAGGATTTGAAAAGATGAGTATGGATGTAGCTGCATTTATCAAACAAAAGTTAAATTTGAGTAATCCCAAAACAGCTGTTATTTTAGGATCAGGCCTTAATGGTTTTGCCGATTTGCTCCGAGATGTAACAACTTTATCTTATAAGGAAATTCCAGGGTTTCCGCAAAGTACGGTTTCTGGACACAAGGGGGAGCTGTTAAAAGGTTTTATTGAAAACAAGGAAATCCTCTGTCTAAATGGTCGCTTTCATCTTTATGAGGGACATCAGCCACAGGTGATTGCTCAAGTTATTCATATTTTAAAAGAGTTGGGAATTACCAGATTGATTGTTACCAATGCGGCAGGTTCTCTTAATAAAAATTTCATGCCGGGGAATTTGATGCTTATCAAAGATCACATAAATTTTAGTGGTCAAAATCCTCTGGTGGGGGCCAATAATGATAAGTTTGGACCACGTTTCCCAGCTATGAATAATGCTTATACGGAAAATCTGCGGAAAAAATGTCTTAATATTGCAAAAAAGCAGAATGTTTCCCTTAAAGAAGGAGTATACCTGATGGTTCTAGGGCCGAATTTTGAAACGGCAGCAGAAGTTAAAATGTTTGGTCTTTGGGGGGCAGATGCTGTTGGAATGTCTACAGTTCCGGAGGTTATTGCAGCCTGTCATAGTTCTATGGAAGTTTTGGGTGTATCCGTGATTACAAATTATGCAGCAGGGTTAATGGATAATACTCCAAGTCATTCGGAGACGTTAGCAGAAGCTGCAAAGGCATCTAGTCATTTAACAGCCCTTTTAAGAGAATTTATTAAAGAAGAGGAATAGCATCAATGTTACCGCAAGAGATTATTCGTAAAATTCGTGATAGAAAGAAACTTTCTTTTGAAGAAATTAGTTTTTTAGTGAAGGGAATAGCCAAAGGCGATGTAGCTGACGTGCAAGCGGCATCGTTTACTATGGCTGTTTTTTTGAATGGATTAGATAAGGATGAAACTCTTGCTTTAACTCTTGCAATGCGAGATTCCGGTGAAAGATTGTCTTGGTGCGAACTGGGTGATAATGCACCTATTGTTGATAAGCATTCAACAGGAGGCGTGGGGGACAAAGTTAGTCTTATGCTAGCCCCTATGTTAGCCGCATGTGGAGCGTATGTTCCGATGATTGCGGGACGAGGATTAGGGCATACAGGTGGAACATTGGATAAATTAGATTCGCTTGCAGGGTACAATACATCTTCAGATACAACAACTTTTAAGAAAACGGTGAAAAATGTAGGTTGTGCGATTATTGGTCAAACGGCAGATTTAGCACCAGCAGATAAGAAACTTTACGCCATTCGTGATGTAAGTGCAACAGTAGAATCAATTCCTCTGATTACTGCATCTATTTTATCTAAAAAACTGGCTGCAGGGTTAAAATATTTAGTTATGGATATTAAATGCGGCAATGGGGCATTTATGGAAAACCGACAAAGGGCCGAAGATTTAGCTCAGTCTATCGTTTCTGTGGCAAATGGAGCAGGTACGAAGACAACAGCTCTCTTGACGGATATGAACAGTATCTTAGGAACAACTGTCGGAAATGCATTAGAGGTTGAAGAAGCTCTTTCTTATTTGAAGGGGGAAAAGCCAGATTCTCGTTTGGATGAAATTACAAAAGCTTTATGTAGTGAGCTTTTGATGATGAGCGGTCTGGCTGAAAATAAAGATAAAGCTTACCAAAAATTAAATAGAGTAATTGCCAATGGGGATGCATACGAACATTTTGTAAAAATGGCTGTGTCCTTAGGGGTGAATGCAAGCACAGTAGAGAAATATGATATTTTACAGCCCAAAGCTTCTTATGTTGTTCCTGTTTATGCTAAAGAGGAAGGATATGTATCATCTATTGACACGCGTCAGATAGGGTTAGGAGTGATTATGCTTGGTGGAGGACGAATTCGTCCTGAACAAAAAATAAATTACACAACCGGTTTTACATCATTTTGTCAAATTGGGGATAAAATAGATGTCAAAACACCTTTGTGTTACATTCATTCAGAAGATGAAAGTGTGTTGATGGAAGTTAGCACCCTGGTACAACAAGCTATTCATATAAATGAAGAGAAGCCTAGGCTTCTCCCCACTATTTTAGAAAAGATCAATTAAGTTACTTCCGCTTAGGCTTTCTAGGTTGCGGTGGAACCATGAAATCCGCTCTCGTTTTATAGTGACTGATCTTGTTTAACAGCACATAGTCAGGCACTCCATCTTGAGGGAGTTTCCATTTCTTTTGGAGCTTTTTAACTGCTTCGTTTGTTTTAGGGCCGATTCGCCCATCTGGTTTTAAATTAGAGTTAAGTGTTTTATTGGCAAAACGTTGCACTTTTAAAATATCTTCATCAGTTAGTTTATAATGATTTTTCTCATTTATCGGGCGATATGTTTTGGTTGAATTTATATAATCAGCCAATGTTACAATTGCCAAAGCGTAATTGATAGAGCGATTCCAGATCATAATACGACGGAAGTTACTTAAAGTAATATAAGCTCTCCCGCGTCGTCCATCCGGTAAAATCACCCCGGCTGCTGCATCATTAGGTAAATGCAAAGCTTTCCCGTCAGCTCCGATAAGCCCGATTTTTTTCCATTCGGCAACTGATTTATATTTTCGTAATCCAACTAAAGAATAGTCAAAATCCCAAGGCAAAATTACTTCTTGCCCCCAAGGTTCATTTGGCTTCCAGCCTAATTTTGAAAGATAATTTGCTGCAGAGGCAATTGCGTCATCAAAGCTATCCCAAATATCAGAAACGCCATCTCCGTCATAATCTATGGCATAGGCATTATAAGTGGAAGGCATAAACTGAAAGTGTCCCATAGCACCAGCCCAAGATCCCATCATTTTATCCCCGGTTAAGTGATAAGTGTCCATAATTTTTAAAACATTAAAAAGTTCCTTTTTGAAGAAAGTAGAACGTCTGTTCTTATAGCTTAAATTGGTCAACCCATCAATCAGGTGATGTTTTCCTTTATTATAGCCAAAGTGAGTTTCCACTCCCCAAAAGGCAATTAAATAATTTAGGGGAACACCATATTTTTGGCTTAATTTTGTATATTTGGGGCTGAGTTTTTTATAATGTTCACGTGCTTTAGCGACCTTATCTT
>CAYPIZ010000097.1:0-4354 GCA_964410935.1 uncultured Acetobacter sp.
CGAAAAAATATTTTGCTCCCCAAAATGAGGGAGTTCACCATATGTGTGATCACCCAGGATGCCAAAAAAAAGGGGAATTTAAAGCACCAAAAGATAAAAGTTTAAAAGAGTATTATTGGTTTTGCCTTGAACATGTTCAGGAGTATAATAAACAATGGAATTATTATATTGATGAACACGGCGATACAGAACAAGAGGCTTTTAGACGCCGTACACGTTTCGGGGGATTCCATTCGCGAGTAAAATATAAATTCGGTAATGACCTTGATGCAGAAATGGAGTTTTTACATGGATTCTCCGGATATGACAAGGTAACGGAAAATATATATTTCTCCAAAGAAGATCGTAAAGAAATGGCGCATTTGGAACTTGATGCGGAAGAATTTAGTATTGATAATCTAAAAAAACAGTATAAAAAACTGGCTAAAACCTGTCATCCGGATTTGCATCCTGAAGACAAAGAAGCAGAAGAAAAATTTAAACGTTTAACAGAAGCCTACAAAAAGCTATTAGAAAAACTCTCATAAAATAAAAGCATCAGCTAAGTCGACTGATGCTTTTATTCTCTTATATTGCCGTAGGTTTATGCTGGTGAAACAATCATAAACATTTGTTTGCCTTCTAATTTTGGGGCTGCATCTACTTTGCAAACTCCTTCCAAATCTTCAACCAATTTATTGAGAATCTCTTTTCCCATATCGTTGGCACTGAGTTCACGCCCTTTGTAGCGCATGGTAAACTTAACCTTATCACCTTGTGCTAAAAACTTCTTAGCTTGTTTTAATTTAACTTCATAGTCATGTGTGTCTATCATTGGGCGAAGTTTAAGCTCTTTAATACTAACAACTTTTTGATTCTTTTTTGCTTCATTTTTCTTTTTTTGTTGCTCGTATTTGTACTTTCCGTAATCTAAAACTTTGCATACAGGCGGAGTTACTTGCGGAGAGATTTCAATCAAATCCAGCCCTACCTCAGCAGCAATCTTAAGTGCCTCATTAAGAGATACTACACCTAAGTTGTCCCCGTTATAATTAATTAAACGAACTTCTTTTGCTTTGATTTCACGATTTATGCGCGGTCCGTCAGCTTCACGTACTGGCGCATTGGTATTTTCTGTAGCTATTGTTGCCTCCAATAAAAAATTACATTTCCTCTACAAGATAATGTAAATTATTTCCGTTCGCAAGCAAAATATTTAGAAAATTTAATTTTGTTTTACATGCTCAGTTCATAGAGTTTCATAACATATTTCTTCAATACTTCCAAACGAGTGTTATAAGCAATGAGATTTTTTTCAATAAAAAGTTTTTGGTCAGGACGAATTTTGATAATTCCGAACTGATTCGTAATAAAAGCCATAAGTTTATCGACATTTTTAAAAGTGTTACGATGGAATGTAATCAGAATACCACGAGCTCCGGCTTCGATTCGTTCTATGTTGGCGAATTTTGCAATTTGCTTAATTTCAACGGTTTTTAACAGGTTTTCCACTTCTTCGGGAATATTTCCGAAACGGTCAATTAATTCTTCCCGCATATCATCAAGTTCCTCCACGGTTTTAAGATTGCCGATTCGCTTATATAAACCAAGGCGTACACCAAGATCAGCCACATATTTTTCAGGAATAATAATTGGTACTCCTGTTGTGATTTGCACGCTCCAATCGGTGTCGCTGTTTTCTGTTTCTGATGTTATTCCAGCTTTCAAACGATTAATTTCTTCTTCCAAAAGATGGTGATATAAAGCGATTCCCACATCTTTAATGTGGCCTGATTGTTCTTCACCTAAAATGTTTCCGGAGCCACGAATATCCAAATCGTGATTTGCTAAAGAGAAACCTGCGCCAAGCTGATTTAATGCTTGTAAAATGTCCAATCGTTTTTTTGCAATTGGATTTAAAATTTTTTGATTCGGTACGGTAAAGTAGCAGTATCCCCGAAGTTTTGACCGACCGATTCTTCCGCGTAATTGATAAAGTTGTGCCAATCCGAACATGTCTGCCCGATAAATTATCATCGTATTGACATTAGGCATATCAATACCTGATTCTATAATGGTCGTAGAAAGGAGAATATCTGCTTTTCCGTCAGCAAAATCACACATCACATCTTCAAGATGAGTAGGTGTCATCTGACCATGTGCCACAGCAATTTTAATATCAGGAACAAGTTCCCTTAGTTTTGGTTCTATTTGAATAATGTCAGACACACGTGGACAAACAAAGAAAATCTGTCCGCCACGATATTTTTCACGATAGATGGCTTCTTTGATCATTACCTTATCAAAAGGCATCACAAATGTTCGGGCAGCCAGACGATCTACAGGCGGAGTCGCAATAATGCTTAATTGTTTTACTCCGGTTAAAGAAAGCTGTAATGTTCTTGGAATGGGAGTCGCACTCAGGGTGAGAATATGTACATCAGATTTCAACTGTTTTAAGCGCTCTTTGTGTGCTACGCCAAAATGTTGTTCTTCATCTATAATCAAGAGGCCTAAATTGCAAAATTCTATATCTTTTGCTAAAAGGGCATGTGTTCCGATAACAATTTCCAAACTACCGTCTTTAAGTTCTTGCTTAATATCTTTTGCTTCTTTTGCACTTACTAAACGGGAAAGCATTTTGACTTTTATAGGGAAACCTTTAAAGCGTTCTTTGAAATTAAGATAATGCTGTCTGGCGAGTAGAGTCGTTGGGACAATAACGGCCACTTGTGCCCCGCAAGTTGCAACGCTGAACGCCGCTCTTATCGCAACTTCGGTTTTACCAAAACCGACATCGCCACAAACCAATCTGTCCATAGGAATGCCTAAAGATAAATCTTGCATAACGTCTTTAACGGCATTGAGTTGGTCTTCTGTTTCCGTATACAAAAAACGACTGCAAAATTCATCATATATCCCTCGTTCAGGAATAAAAATTTCAGCTTTTTTCATTTGACGTTGAGCTGCAATTTTAATTAGCTTTTCAGCAATGTCTTTAATTTTCTCTTTAACACGGGATTTTTTTGCTTCCCAGGCCGCCCCCCCTAAGGTGTCCAAGGTAACATTGCTATCCTCCGAACCATAACGACTGATAACATCTATGTTTTCTACAGGAATATAAAGTTTATCATTATTTGCATAGATAAGTTTAAGGCAATCATGCGAAATGCCGTCGGTTACAATATTTTCTAATCCCTCAAAACGTCCGATTCCGTGTTCAATATGAACGACATATTCTCCAATATTCAAAGATGAAATGTCGGAAATTAAATTTTCTGCGGAAACTTTTTTGTGAGAACGAATATTCTTTCGTTCTCCCCACAAGTCTTGCTCGGTTACAATAAAATGAGTTTCTGAGGTAAATCCGTGCCCTAATTCTAAATGGATAAGCGTAATATTCCCTTTTTGAGATAGTTTTTCAGCTTCTATCCAAGAATTTGCAATCGCTGTTTTTGAAAAATGATTTTCTTTTAAGAGATGCTCCATCCTGTCTAAAGAACCATCGCTGTAACAACAAATGATCTTTTTCTTTTCCTTAGAAAGAGAAAAATCATGAGATAGTTCTTCGTAAACACTCGAATTATTGATATTCTTTAAAGTGGCGTAAATTTTTTGCGGCGTCGTTTTGTAACTGATAACCAGATTGCTTTCAGGTATTGTTAAATGAGAAAGACAAACGGTTTGTCTTAGAGATAGTGTTTTATCTATATCTTTTGAACCTAGAAACAATAAATTTGGAAGAATTGGCCGATAAGAATCCGTTTCAGAGATGTCATGGATTTTTAAAGCCTCTAATCGGGCCTGATAATGATCATCAATAGTTTCTTCCTTTGCTTTGAGCGCATTATCCCAATCTATACCTAAGACAATATCTGCGTTAGGTACATAATCAAAGAGTGTAGGGAGGGGATCTTCGTAGAAAAACGGTAACCAGTTTTCCATTCCTAAATATTTCCGCCCGGCCGAGATACTCTCATATAATTCATCTTTAATACCGGCAGAACCAAAAGTTTCACGATATTTTGTTCTGAAAGTTCTGATTGTATTCTTATCTAATACAACTTCACCTGCGGTATCAAAGTTATAATAGGTCAGTTCTTCTGTGCTGCGTTGATTCTCAATATCAAATACACGGATTCTCTCTACAATATCGTCAAATAAATCTATACGAAGAGGTTTTTGTGAACCACTGGGATAAATATCTATAATATCACCTCTAACAGCGTATTCACCGGCTTCCATAACCTGTTCTACCCGAGAATAACCATTGATTGCAATATAATGCAAGAAGTCGTCAAAATTTATTGTTTCTCCTACTTTAATCAATTTCCGAGTATTCAAAAAAATTTTCTGAGGAGGTAACTTTTGAATA
>CAYPIZ010000098.1:0-4351 GCA_964410935.1 uncultured Acetobacter sp.
GGGTTCGTCAAGCATTGACGGATTTAAAAGAAATGCCTTTTAAGTTTGAAAACAAAGGTACAACATTAATTTACTATGATAAACACTCATTGAAGGGAGAGTTTGAAAATGGCGGATTATATTCAGGACATAGAGGACTATTTGAATGAACTAAAAAAGACGATAAACCATCTGGATAAAAATGAAATTAATGTGTTTATTAATTTGTTGATTAAAGCCAGAGATGAAAAGAAAACGGTTTTTATTATGGGAAATGGTGGTTCAGCTTCAACCGCTTCCCATTTTTGTTGTGATTTCAATAAAGGGGCTTCTTATGGATATGACAAAAGGTTTAAATTTATCTGCTTAAATGATAATACCCCTACAATGATGGCATATTCCAATGACGTTTCATATGAAGAAGCCTTGGTTGAGCAATTGAAAAATTTTTTTGAACCGGGAGATTATGTAATAGGGATTTCCGGCTCAGGTAACTCAGAAAATGTTGTAAAAGCCATAGAATATGCTAATCAAAATAACGGAACGACAATTGGCTTGACGGGATATCAAGGGGGAAAACTCAAGAAAATATGCCACCATTCCGTCAATATGGGAGTGGATGATATGCAAATTAGTGAGGATTTGCATATGATGATGGATCATCTTTCTCTAAGAGTAATCACGGAAAGGGCATATTAAAATGAGTAAAATGACAAAACGTGTTCAACCTAAAATTTCCGTCATTGTACCCATATATAAGGTAGAAAAATATTTGGTCCAATGTATTGATTCAATCATCAATCAGACATTAAAAAACATAGAAGTTATCCTTGTAGATGAAGGTGATATGGATGCCTGTCGATTTATTTGTGATCATTATGAAAAAGCTGATAAAAGAATCAAAACAATTCATGAAAAGAATGGAGGGTACGGCGCATCTGTTAACAGAGGATTAGATATTGCCACGGGTGAATATATTTCCATTATTGAATCGGATGATTTTATCGAGCCGACTATGTATGAGCAAATGTACGCATATGCAAAAAAGCTGAATGCAGACGTTGTAAAAACGCCATACATTGAATATTGGGACAAAACTAAAAATTCTCCTGAAAAGAAGCAATTATGCCCGTATGCACATAAAATCGCGATGATTTGTCCTAAAAATAAAGTGTTTTCAATATTGGAATGTCCTCAGTTGATGGGGATTCATGCATCTTTATGGAGTGGAATATATAAAACAGCTTATCTGAAATCAAAAAAAATAAAATTTATTGAAGCTAAAGGTGGAGCCTATGTCGATGTCGGATTTAGAATAGACACCCTTATAAATACAGACCGTATAGCTTGGCTGGATCAGCCATTCTATAATTACAGACTTAGCAATGACGGTTCCACTACGAATAATTTTAATTTAGATGCAATGATGACCCGTTGGAAAGAAGTTCATAAAAAATTCCGTAACAAGAAAGATCTTTACGCAAAAATAGGTCCGTATTCCGTTGTGGATGAATATTTAAATACGGCAGGATATTTATTTGTGGAAAATTTCGATATTACCGAAGAACAAATCAAAAAAATGGAAAATCTGTTTAATTATATACCGGAGGAAGTCATTTGCAAAGCTCCTGATTTACCACAACAAGCAAAAGATACGATGATACAGGTTAAAAACGGAACTTACTTGGAAACTCTAAACATACCAAAGTCTACCGGTAATAAATCATCCAAACATTGGTACAGCTGTCACATTGCTCTTCATCTAAATAAATCAAAAATCCATTTGTTTAGGTATATCAGACATAAAATTTTTCATCTGCTTATTAGATGTGGTGGACTGTATACGTTGGACTTTTCTATAGGAAAGGTAAAGTAAATGGAAAGATTAAATAATAAAAAAGTGTCTATTTTAGGCGGTGGTTTGTCGGCAATTTCACTGGCATATTTTCTACAAAATCATCCGGATATAGATGAAATTCACATTTTGGAAAAAGACGAAATACCAGGAGGATTGTGCCGTACTTACATAAAAAACGGTATTGCGTACGATATCGGTCCACATATCATCTTTTCTAAAAACAAAGAAATTCTGGATTTGATGAATTCGTTGTTAGCTGAAAATAATGAGCAACATCGCCGGTCTAATCGGATTTTATATAAAAAACGCTTTGTGCAATATCCATTTGAAAATGATCTCTCCAAGCTCCCCGAGGAAGACATTGCCTATTGTGTCAACGGGTTCTTGCATAATCCTTTTGTAAACTATGATGCAACGAATATGTTGCAATTTTTCTTAAAAACTTTTGGTGAGGGAATTACAAACCTTTATCTCCGCCCATATAATGAAAAGATTTGGAAGTTTGATCCTTGTTTTATGGATACACAAATGGTGGAGCGAATTCCTAAGCCACCTAAGGAAGATATCCTAAAAAGTGCTAAAGGTGAGACTATTGACGGATATTTACATCAACTCTATTTTACGTATCCTAAAAAAGGCGGCACGGAAGCTCTCATAAAAGCATTTATTTCAAAACTCAATGAAAAGGTCAATATCCACACGAATACTAATGTTCAACAACTTGAAAAAGATGATAAAGGTTTTAAAATTACCACTTCTTCAGGAAGTTTCGCTTCCGATGAGGTGGTATCAACGATACCGGTTAATGAACTTTGTCATACTTACAAAGATGATAAGAAAACGGAAATTCTAAATATTGCGGATAATTTGCGCTACAATTCGATTGCAATTTGCATTGTGAACGTCAAAAAGGATTATGCCGGTGACAATTATGCTTTTATGGTTGCCGATAGAAATGTCATATTTCACAGAATTTCAAAGCTGGATTTTATGGGAAAGTCGTATCATATTGACGGGACCACAACTTACATGGCAGAAATTACTTATCGTAAAAACGATTTGAATGATCTTTCCACTGATGAAGAGTTAACCGCAAGTGTGCTCGACGGGCTGAAAACCATCGGATTTATTGACAGCACCGCAGATGTCAATTTTACGGATTTGAAGCGTTTTGAATATGCTTATGTGATCTATGATATAAATCATCGCCAAAACATGGATAAAATCAAGCAGTATTTTGCCTCGCAAGGCATATATTTGAATGGTCGGTTTGGTTCTTTTGAATATCTGAATATGGATGCCGTTATTCAACAGTCATCAGAAATGGCTGCGGTTTTATGATGTGTCCGAAAGTTTCTGTAATTTTACCGATATACGATGTAGAGAGATACCTCAAAAGGTGTTTAGATTCGGTAGTATTGCAAACCTTAAAGGATATTGAAATTATCTTGGCTACGGATGGTCCTGAAGCCTGTGATAAAATTTGCGCAGAATATGCTGAAAAAGATGATCGTATCAAAATTATTTCTCATTGTGGAAGTTACGGAAAAAGTTGTAATACCGCCATGCAAGCGGCCAAAGGGGAATATATTGGTTTTGTGGAATGTGACGATTGGTGTTCACCGACAATGTTTGAACGCTTGTACGAAACGGCTCAAAATGAAAAGGCAGACATCTGCAAATCCGGTTGGTGGGATGCCTTTGATAACCCCAAGAAAAATAAAAGAAGAATATTTTACAAAACTTCTCGCCTGGTGACAGCACAAGATGCACCGGATTTTCTTCGGGAACAGCCATCCATTTGGTCTGCAATATACCGCACGGAATTTCTTCGTTCTCACCATATCTTTATGATAGAAGAGAAAATGTCGTATATTGACACGCCTTTTTTCATAGAAACTTTTTTGCGCGCAAATAAACTGGCTTACCTGAGTGAGCCTTTGTATTTCTATTACCAGGATAATCCTGACGCCTCAGTCAAAAGCTCCAAACACGTTCTGGACAGCATTTATTCAGAAGAATTTACGTATAAAAAAATAAAAACAATGGACTGCTTTACTGAAAAGCTGAAGAATCAATATGTCTACACGGCTCTTTGTCGCTTAATGTGGCACTATGGTCGCTTGTCTGAACAGAATGATTGTAAAACCTTTTGGGCAGCAGCGCATAGTTTTGTACAACACATAGATTTACAAGGAGTAGACTTAACTGCTTTTCATTCTGATGATTTGCTACGCTTTTTTCAGGATTTGCACAAGACACCTGATTGTTTGCACCCTTTTTGCTATTATCAATCTTGTAGTCGAAAATATATCAGATTTTGGAAGCTCCCACTTCTTTTGATTGAGCAGAAAAACGCTAAACGAAGATATAAGCTCTTCAATTTTATCACACTTTTTTCTATTCGATATCACAATTCTTTCAAACAATATAAGACATTCGGTTTGAAGTTATATAATTGAACCGTTAGAGCATGATATTTTTTAAGTTGACGTTTTGTCTAAAATGGAGTAT
>CAYPIZ010000099.1:0-4322 GCA_964410935.1 uncultured Acetobacter sp.
TTACAGTTTTCTACCGAGGCTCTTGATTTCAAAGCCGAGAGATTTGGCCGTTGCGCAATCAAAAGTGTTGCGGTAGTCGGCAATCTTGGGGGCTTTCATAAGGGTTTTGATTTTGCCGAGATCCAGAGTTTTGAACTCTGCCCAATCCGTCAAGACAGCAAGAATATCTGCCCCGCCAATCGCTTCATAAGCAGAAGAACAGTAGGTGACCATGTCGCCGAGAATGGCTTTGGTGTTGTTCATGGCTTCCGGATCATAAAGTTTGATTTTGACATCATGAGCCAGTATAATTTCAATGATTTGCAAAGCCGGAGATTCACGACAATCATCCGTTCCGCCTTTGAAAGCACTGCCCAAAACGGCAATGGTCGGGGTTTTGATGTCTTCCACCATATCCAAAATGCGTTTTGCCATGTTGATTTTGCGGCGTTCGTTACTTTTGATTGTGGTTTCTATCAATGATAAATCCACCCCGTTGAATTTGCCCATGTAGGCCATGGCGTTGGTATCTTTCGGGAAGCAAAAGCCACCATATCCGGGGCCAGGGGTGAGGAATTTTGCCCCGATACGACTATCCAAGCCCATGCCTTTGGCGACTTCGTAAATATCAGCACCTGAGGTTTCACAAAAATCCGCCATTTCGTTGATGTATTGGATTTTCATGGCCAAAAAGGCGTTTGAGGCGTATTTGATGGTTTCGGAACTCTGGCGGGATACATAAAGAATCGGACAGCGATCCTTAAAGGGGAGGTACAATGTCGCAATCAGGTTTTTAGCCCGTTCGGAATTGGCCCCGACAATGATACGATCCGGATTGAAGAAATCACTTACGGCAAAGCCTTCACGCAAAAATTCCGGCAGAGAAATCACATCAAAATCCGCTGTTGGATTGGTGCGACGAATGATCGTTTCTACAGCATCACCGGTGTTGACGGGAACGGTGGATTTGACCGCAATAACCGTATAACCGGAAAGGTGTTGTGCCAGCTCGGAAGCGGCAGCCTTGATATATTTCATATCGGCTTCTTTGGTGATCGGATGAGGGGGCGTGCCGACGGCTAAGATGACCAGATCTGCCTGAGGAATGCTCTCCGCAAAAGAGGTGGAAAAACGAACTGCACCGGATTTGGTGTGTTTGTTAAAAAGCTCTTCCAAGCCCTCTTCAAAAATGGTGAGCTTGCCTGCTTGCAAACTGTTGATTTTCTTTTCGTCAATATCCAGACAGATAACTTCGTTGCCGAGTTCTGCCAGACCGACACCGGTAGGAAGGCCGACATAGCCTGTTCCGATTACCGTAACTTTCATTTTTAACCTCCATTAAATTTTCTAATGCCACGAAGTTTAAGGAAGTAACGCTAAAAAGCAACAGAAAAAGTCTTTTTATCCTTTGTCTTTCTTATGAAAGTTAGATAAGGCAATGCCGGAGAGAATTAAAATCATGCCGTAAATTTGGTTGAGGGCAATATGTTCGTTGAGGAGAAAGTAGGCCTCTATGGAGGAAAAAACAGGGGCAAGATAGTACATGATGCCGGTTTTGAAAGTGCCGATGAGGCGGAGAGATTTGTTCCAAGCAAGGTACGCTAAACCGGAATTAAATACGCCTAAGATCAGCAAAATGACAATGTCGGCTTTGGTGATGCCGGTGGGGATGTGGTGGCTGTAGTCGTAGGCGGCTAAGGGGAGGAACATAAGTGCGGAAAGGCAGATCATGGCACTGAATGCCGGAACGGGCGGAATGTTGGCGGGGAATTTCTTTTGTGCAATGGCGTATACGGCAAAGATAACGGCAGCCAGCAACATCCATAACGCCCCGACAGAAAGTTGAATATGTTTGATGTCGCTGAGGTCTCCCTTGGTGATGACGACTAAAACACCGGATAACGTGATCAGTATGCCGAGGATTTGAAAGAGGGAGATGCGTTCTTTCAGGAAAAGGGCGGAAAGCAGGGTTAAAAATATTGGCCCGGTTGCGCCGATGAGGGCCATGTTGACCGCGCCTTCGGTGTGCCCGGCGTAGTAGATGAAGGTGTTTTGAAAGCCAAGTCCGGTGAGGGTGAGAATTAAAACGAGTTTCCAGGCTTTGAAAAATTTGCGCCGGTGCTTATATATCTTTTTGTAGGTAAACGGAAGAAACAGTAAAGCAGGAACGGACCAGCGCACAAAAGAAATTTCAAACGGGGTGAAAGTGTCGGCTAAGTATCTGGCGTAAATGACGTTAAAGCTCCAGAAGAAAATTGCGAACAGGGAGTATAAATATCCGTTGAAGTTTTTTGACATTGCTTTAATATACCTTTTGAAAATTTTTTGTTGATATAGTCTCGGAAAGCGAGAGTTCAAGGAGAAAAATATGTTTAAATTTGTGAGTTTTTGTGTGGCCGTTTTGTGGGCATTTAATGTGAATGCTACGGAGATTAACGCTCAGGACTTGAACCTCTCGGAAGAGCAAAATCAACGCTTGACCGAGCTTAAAGAAAATATGAAGGCGGAAATTGAGCCAATCTGGGCAGAAATAGAAAATCGTCGGCAACAAATTACGGATATTGAAAAAAAGTATTTTAGCGAATTTTGGAATATGCTGAGCGAAGAACAACGGCAAAAATTTGCTGAAATCAATAAGCAATAAGCGAATATATACCTACTTAAATGTATAAACAACTTGATTCTTTTGAAAAAAACTTCTATATAAAGGGTTGAAAGGACTGTTGAAGATGGAGAAGGGTCTTATTGCGGTTTATCCGTTTACGTTTAATAAAATTGTCAGCAAGGAACGGAAGATTGATATTCGTCCGTATATGCCGAATCTCAGAAAGCTGACCCCGGGGATGATGATTGATTATCGGAATCTGGAAAGCGGTGAAACTGTGACCAGAGAGCTTAAGGGAATAGCTTATTTTGGTGATTTTGAGAGTTTGATTAATATGCTGGATCCGAAGATGATCGGCTATGCTAATCGGGAAGAAATCCGTGTACGTGTGGAAAGAATGTATCAAAACGGGGAAGATACAAAATACGGGGCGTGTGCGCTGTTCATTGATGATCCGTCAGTTAAAAAAATGATGAAAGTGCATTATGCCGAGCGAAACGATTAAAATGTTTTTCTGAAAGCGGCTTTGAGTTTCTTTGTGGTGTGGCCGCGATCCGGTACAATTTCTATTTTAGCTTTGTTGAGGTTGGAGTAAAGCTCCCATGCGCCTTTTATCGGGCAACACATATCCAAACGGTTATGGGTGATGAAAGTCGGGATATCCTTGATTTTTTCAACGTTATTCAAAATCTCGTTCTGCTCCAAAAAGTAGCGGTTGGCGGCGTAATAGAGGCCAATTCGTCCGGAATCTATGGCTTTGTTATCAATGCGAACTTCCTTGAAAGAAGCATCCAATTCACCCAGCATGTATTCATAATGAACCATATATTTGATGGCGGTTTGAATGTCCCCCAGTTGATCGGAAAAGATAAGCTTGGCATAGTGTGTGTATGGGTTTTCACCTTCACTTTGACGGCGAATTTCTTCCAATAAATCCGGATAAAACAGGGCACTGTCTTTAAGAGTCCACTCCATATCTTCCCGACGGGCAAGAAAAACGGCGTTCAAATGCAAAGATTTGACGCGTTCAGGATATTTTTCGGCAAAAAGGAGGGCTAACGTACTGCCCCAAGAAGTACCGGCGACATCAACGGGTGTGGTGATGTTTAGGTGGTCTAGCAGGCGTTTGGCATCTTTTATTAAGCGACGGGTGTCATTGAAAGCAATGGCGTCTTCGGCTTTGGATTTACCGCAACCACGCTGATCAAACATGATAACATGCTGTTTTTGAAGGTTGAAATATGATGGCGCATGCGGATGACAACAGCCCCCGGGGCCACCGTGAAAATACAAAACAACCTCACCTTGCGGATTCCCTTGTTCAACATAATAGATCTCATGCCCCTCAAGAGGAGGTAACCAACCGGAAGCAAAAATTTTATTGTTGAAAAATCCGAACATCTCTTTCCCTTTTTCTGATGTTTTTGATAGTGTTTACGATAAATATTTAATATTTGTTTAACCTAGGGGATAAAAAATGAAAATTGTCGGAACAGCGATTATTGTTGATGAAAAAAAACGTATTCTTATCGGGCAAAGACCGGAAGGAAAAGATTTAGCCGGATTGTGGGAATTTCCGGGGGGAAAGCAAGAAGAAGGAGAAACAATTGAAGAGTGTATCCGTCGGGAGCTGTGGGAAGAATTGAGTATCAAAGCTGATGTGCATGAGTTTTTGCTCTCGGTCAGCAAGACATATCCCCACGGTGAATTTAAGCTGATGGTGTATAGAGTGACGTTG
>CAYPIZ010000100.1:0-4289 GCA_964410935.1 uncultured Acetobacter sp.
CATAAAAATATCCGGACGTAAATTTTCCATATCTTGCCATAAAAGAGGGATACTTAGCGAAAACAAAACAGCAAACTTTCCGGCTGTTTTAGAATGTGTTTGATTGATCACAACTTTATACATCAGAAAAAGCGTACACCAATACCCTAAGACAGCGACAAATCTTGCTATGTAAATGACATTTACATTCCGATAAAACAGTTGTGTCAGAGGTGAAAACAAATACCATAAAAGCGGGTGGTGATGCTGAAAGAAATCACGATACGGAACGGCTCCCGTGCTTACTAACCAGGAGGAATGGATATGCTCAAACGTATCTATCAAGAGACCATTTCCTCTAAAAATTAAAGCTATAGAGAAAGCGCTAAAAAGAGCAATAGTCAGATAATAAAGAATTTTTAGCACAAAATTTGCATTAGCTTTATCTTGGGTAAAATTGCTCATATACTGTGTCTCCTTGGAGTTTTAACTGGTTGCATTTTAATAGCCTATCTACATCTAGCAAGAGCAATTTTATATTTTTAACAGGATTTAACGGCTAAATTTTAGAAAAAGAAAAGAAAATACTTGACTCTTGCTTTTTTGCCCCTAATATACCCTCAGATTTTTGGTAAAAATTAACACTCTACGGAGTGCCGTCAGTCAGCGAGGGTTCGCACACTGGCGTGAATTTTTTTTATCAAATAAGTATAACAAAGCAGGAAAAGGTATGTTTGACGCTTTAACAAACAAATTGAGTAGTGTTTTTGCACGGTTAGGCTCTCGCGGAGTTCTCTCGGAAAAAGATATTGAAGAGGGCTTACGAGAGATTCGTTTGGCATTGTTAGAAGCGGATGTTTCTCTCCCTGTTGTTAAAGATTTTATGGCTCATGTGAAAGAAAAAGCCCTAGGCGAAAAAGTGATAAAATCCATTCGTCCGGATCAGCAAATTGTCAAAATCGTATATGATGAATTGGTTAATTTGCTGGGTAGTGAGGCTGATACTGCATTAAATTTCAAAGCAGTTCCTCCGGCTGTGATTATGATGGTCGGCTTACAGGGGAGCGGTAAGACGACAACTTCTGCCAAGATTGCTTTGAAGCTCAAAAAGAATAAACGGGTATTGCTTGCTTCGCTTGACGTATACCGCCCTGCTGCACAAGAGCAGTTGGCTCAACTGGCTGAACAGGTTAAGGTTGACGTATTGCCGATTATCAAAGGGGAGAACCCTTTGGAAATTACGAAGAGAGCTTTGCAAGCCGGCGCTAAAGGGCTGTATGATGTGTTGATTTTGGATACTGCAGGCCGTTTACAGCTTGATGATGTATTGATGCAGGAAGCCTATGACGTTAAGCAATTAGCTAAACCGACAGAAACTTTATTGGTTGCCGATGCACTTATCGGTCAAGAAGCTTGTAATGTCGCTAAAGAATTTAATGAAAAAATCGGAATCACCGGGTTAGTTTTAACCAGGACGGACGGTTCGTCCCGTGCCGGAGCTGCCCTTTCCATGAAAATGGTTTCCGGTGCACCGATTAAGTTTTTGGGTACAGGTGAAAAACCTGAAGATATTGAAGAATTTCATGCCGATCGTCTGGCTTCACGCATTTTAGATAAAGGGGATGTGGTAAGCCTGGTTGAAAAAGCGGTGGAAAACATAGACCGTGAAGAAACTGAGGCGATGGCAAAAAAGATGTTCAAAGGTTCGTTTGATTTGAATGATATGCTCAATCAAATGCGCCAGATGAAAAAACTCGGCTCTATGTCGGGGATTATGGGGATGCTCCCGGGAATTGCAAAGTATAAAGAACAAATTGCTTCCATTGATGCTGACGGCATTATGAAAAAGCAAGAGGCAATCATTCTTTCTATGACCAAGGCAGAGCGGCATAATCCGGACATAATTAAGGCTTCTCGTAAAAAGAGAATTGCTGCCGGTGCCGGGGTAGAAGTTCATGAAGTTAACAAGTTGCTTAAATCCTATGAGCAAATGTCAACTATGATGAAACAGATGAGTAAGATGGGTGGCTTAGGGATGCTCTCTTCTCGTCTGATGAAAAAGAATCCGTTTGGAGGGGCTCCCTTTGGCGGATCAAACAACAAATTTCCGTTTTAGGACGGTAAAACGAAACAAATAAACTTGAAAGGAAAAAAATGACAGTTCGTATTAGACTTTCTCGCGGTGGATCTAAAAAGCACCCTTACTATCATGTTGTAGCTGCTGATCAGCGTGCTCCTCGTGACGGTAGATTTATTGAAAGACTGGGTACTTATAATCCACAGTTACCGAGAGAACATCAGGAAAGATTGGTTCTTGATGTAGAAAAGGTTAAGGCTTGGTTATCTAAAGGTGCTCAACCGACCGAAAGAATGCAAAAAATGCTTGCAAACTTAGGCTTGTGCGATGCTCCGAAGATTAACAATCAGCCAAAGAAATCTGCTCCGAAAGCTAAGGCTTTAGAGAGAATTAAAGAAAAAGAAGAAAAAGCTAAGGCTGCTGCCGAAGCTGCTGCTGCCGAAGCTCAATCTGCAGAAGCTTAATCTTTTTTGACTATAAATTAAGTTTATGTTGCACAGGGTAACACAATGCGTGAAAAAAGAGTTTGTTTAGGGAAAATTGTCGGTGTACACGGCATCAAAGGTGAAGTGAAAATCAAAAGTTTCACTGCTGTTGATAAGGATATTGCCAAATATGGTACGCTGGAAGATAAAACCGCAACAAAAAACTTTTCACTCAAAGTTACCGGACATTCAAAAGATTTACTCCGTGTGAAGATTACGGGAATTGATGACCGCACAACGGCAGAAACCCTTATCGGAACGGAGCTTTACGCCGGACGGGGCGTCTTACCGGAACTCAAAAACGAAGAAGTTTATTATGAAACGGATTTGATTGGGTTGAAGGTGCTTGATGAACAGAAAAACGAGGTGGCCAAAGTTATCGGTTTTTATAATTTTGGAGCCGGAGATATCTTGGAAATCAAGCTTAAAAGCGGAAAGGCAGAGATGTTGCCGTTTAACAAAGGCTATGTGCCGGAGATAAATCTTGATGAAGGTTATATTATTGTTGCGTCAACCGGAATGGTTTTTCTTGAAGACGATGAAGGACAAATCTAATGTTAAACGTTAAGATTTTAACGATTTTTCCAGAGATATTTCCCGGCTTTCTGGGGTATTCTCTTACCGGAAAAGCATTAGAAGAACATAAGTGGCAGTTGCAAGCCGTCAACATCAGAGATTACGCTTTGGATAAGCACAGATCTGTTGATGATACCCCTTGTGGTGGCGGTGCCGGTATGATTATGCGGCCTGATGTTTTGGGTCGTGCCATTGAGGATAATCATACAAAGGGGCGGATAATTTACATGTCCCCGAAAGGAACGCCGCTTACGCAGAAAAAAGTCCGCGAGCTTGCTCAAGAAGAAGAGATCACTCTGATTTGTGGACGTTTTGAAGGAATTGATGAGCGAATTATAGAAGCTTATAATGTTGAGGAAATCAGCATTGGTGACTATATTTTGACCGGTGGCGAGCAGGCTGCGGCAATTTTGCTTGATGCAGTGGTTCGTCTGCTTCCAGGCGTTTTGGGAAATGAAGAATCCCTTACCGATGAAAGCTTTGAGAAACCTCTTTTAGAATATCCGCAATATACCCGTCCAATAGATTGGAATGGGCGTATGGTACCGGAAGTTCTGCTTTCCGGACATCACCAAAAGATTGAAGATTGGCGCAAAGAACAAGCCGAATGTGTAACAAGAGCCAAACGCCCTGACTTATTTAAGATTTATCTTGATTCTCAAAATAGTTAGGTGTATAAAGTGAAAAATTTTATATAAAAAGGTAAAACTGATGAATATTTTAGAAAACATTGAACAAGAGCAAGTTGCCAAATTGACCGAAGGCAAGAACATTCCTGACTTCAAGGCCGGTGATACACTTAAAGTTCACACCAAAGTTAAAGAAGGCGATCGTGAACGTATTCAGATTTATGAAGGAATCTGCATTGCTCGTAAGAACGACGGCTTAAACTCCTCTTTCACCGTACGTAAGATTTCTTTCGGCGAAGGTGTTGAACGTGTATTCCCGTTATATTCTCCGAATGTAGCAAAGATTGAAGTTACCCGTATTGGTAAAGTAAGAAGAGCTAAATTGTACTTCTTGCGTGCTTTGCGTGGTCGTTCTGCCCGTATTGCGGACGATTTGTCTGCTCAAGCAAAATCTAAAAACGACTAGACTTTTGCTCATAGGTATTATAGAAAAACCGGCTGGATTTAAGCCGGTTTTTTTATACTTGCAATAATTTTTTTAGC
>CAYPIZ010000101.1:0-4274 GCA_964410935.1 uncultured Acetobacter sp.
CAAAACATTAAAGACACTTTTTCCCCGTTAAATAAGGCTAATCTTGATGCAGAAGTTGCTTTGAAACAACTTTCTGATTCCGAAATTCGGGAAAACAACGTCCAGGTTTTAAAAAATAATCCTGTTATTGCCTTAGAATTAGGAAAAGACACTCCTGTTATTAAAGAACAAAAAACAAAGACAAGTACACAACGACAACCTTTTTCCATAAAGAAAAACATAATTCAAAATATTACCAAATCAGAAGATGTGGCGCTTAATATTTTAACAAATGGACCGCGCAAAAATATTGTCGTACCACCGATGGAAACTTCTACATTATCTCTTTCCACTTCCCAAAAGCTACCCTTTTTAGAAGGAAAGAACGTCACTGTACCTTCGAGAAACATCGAACAGAGTGGAAATATCAGAAAAGTTTTTTTGAAAAACAAACCTATTATAATAAAAAAACCAATTAATCAGCAATATTTATTTGTACTGAATGGAAGTGTATCCCCTCATTTTACAGGACAAATAGAAAAGCGCACTACTCTCAGTGTACAGTAATCATTTTTACACAAGAAAGGACATAGAATGTACAAAAAACCATGCGTCGCCGTATTACCTGTTGCGGGTCTCTCTACACGTAATCTTCCAGCCACGAAGGCCATGCACAAGGGATTCTTGTGTTTAAATAACCTTCCGATTATTCAATATGCAGTTAATACTTGTGCCGATGCAGGAGTAGAAGAAATTATTTTTGTATATAATGATGAGGCAAATAAACAAATGTATGAACGCTACTTTACTCCTAATGAAGAGTTAGAGAATAGGCTGTTACGCAATGATAAACTTGAATTATGGGAAGCCTTAAAGAAGACAGTCCCTGATGGAATTAAATTTTCATTTGCCAAACAATCTGAGCCTAAAGGTAACGGTCATGCTGTATTATGTGCCAAAGAACTGATTGGGAAAAGAGATTTTATGGTGATGTGGGTAGATGATGTCTATATTTGCCCTGGAAAGGGAATCCTGTCACAACTTCTTGATGTTTATGAAACTATGGGGGGAATAGTTGAAAATATTATTCAATTTCCTAAAGATCAGCTTTCACGTTACGGGGTTTTTACCGGCGTGACCAGAACCGGAAATATTATTTCAGCTACCGGTGTTATAGAAAAGCCTAGGTTAGACCAGATCGAATCCGATTATGCCAGCATGGGACCATATATCTTACCCAACAGTATTTTAGATTTTTTACCGGAAGTGCGTAAAGGTACAAATGGGGAGATTAATTTAACAGATGCCCTGAATCTTGCCACTCAAAAAGGAATCCCTCTACACGGCGTTTTAACAACCGCGGAACGCTACGATTGCGGAACGAACGAAGAGTTGGCAAAATCGAATATACGACTTTCCATTCGGCAAAATAAACTCCTTTATGAAGAAGCATTGAAAACAATTCAAAATTTGGATAATTCTTTTTAAAGAAGTTTATTTTCATTCAGCCTTAATATGTTTACGATTGAAAAAATTAAATAAAATTCGGTAAAAATTTTATCAATTTGCTGACGATTGAGCATAGATGTGAAGAAACTATTACATTCAAACATATTCTTCTTAGTTTCTATATTGATTAATATATGATTTTCAAAAAAACTGTATTCTATTTTGGAGAAATCCTTTTTAAGTTTTAACATACACTCTACCATAACTGTAGTTAAAATATAGCGAGCTTCAATTTGATCTGTGGAGTAAACTTCAAATTTTTTTTCAAATATTGTCGATTCTATTTTAACCGGTTTCATTCCTTTATAGATATTCATTTTGTTAAAGATTCCCTTATCTTTAACAACAATGGTTTGCCCCTTAAAATGTTTATTCATTGCTGCCCAGAAAAGAATACCGTGTTTGTCTTTTTGATAATCTTCAGTTCTATTTGTCAAAATACGTTTTTTAAATGTATTATATTCAAGTATATTTACATCAACATCCTTATATTTGCCGATAAAAGCATCATCTATTTGGAATTTATCCGATAATTTTATAATTAATGACTTTTCTAAAACATCTTTTTGCATATTTGGTTTATATTCGTAAGAAAAATCTCCAAAAAAATCCGCAATCAATGGGAGAAGTATCTCTTTATGTCGCTTGTAATAGGAAAATAACGGCCAACATAATCCTAATACAGCAAAACATGGAAATATACCAAGATCAACTATATTCCCCTCTTCAAAACCAATTAAACCAAGAAAAGTATTGACAAACCATAATAGGATAAAAAAGCATAAAAATATAAATATAACAAAGTAACGTTTACGTCTCTTTTCCAGCGGTTCTAAGACAGGGCGAATTTTTTCTTGATAATAAAGGTCGAAACTTTGTTTCTCTGTTTCAAATTCCTGTTCTAAATTCATTATCTGTCCTTTTACAAATATTAAACATTTTCTTGTATTATGCGATAAAGTTCTTAAATATTTGCTAAATGGAGGCTTTATGATAAATATTATATGGGGAGGGTTGTTTCTAAGTGCTATTTTTGTAGCCTTGTGGAACGGAATAGTTTTACATGATACTGAAACATTCAACTCTATTGTCGCAGCCATTTTTAGCAGCACACAAACAGCTGTAGAGATTTCCATTAGCCTAGTTGGAATTTTGAGTTTTTGGCTTGGTATCTTAAAATTGATTGAAGAAGCCGGACTCGCAAAAAAAATTTCACATTTTTTATCGCCTCTTTTTCGGGTTATTATGAAAGATATTCCTAAAGATAGTCAGGCGATATCTACGGTTGTCTTAAACTTAGCCGCCAATTTTTTAGGGCTTGACAATGCTGCAACCCCTTTAGGAATAAAAGCCATGCAGCAATTACAGGAACATAATAAAACGAAAGATGAAGCCAGTGACGCTGAAATTCTATTTATGATTTTAAATGCTTCTTCCGTGACATTTATTCCTATTACCATATTTATGTACCGTTCACAATTAGGAGCCTCTCAACCAACTGATGTATTTATTCCTATTTTATTGGCTACATCCGTTTCTTCTTTGGTTGGTTTTCTTTGCGTTGCGCTCCGACAGAAAATTAATCTTTTCAACAAGATTGTTCTTTTGTGGCTAGGCAGCTTTCTAGGTATTTTTCTCTTGCTTTTAACTGGATTTTATATGCTATCCCCTTCTGATAGATTGAGTATTTCCACAGTATTCGGAAACATTCTTCTTGTATGTATTATTGGAGGAGTTCTCCTTATCTCTTTAAAAAATAAAATATTATGTTATGAAGTTTTTGTAGAAGGTGCTAAAGAGGGATTTTCAACGGCACTCAAAATTCTTCCCTATTTATTAACAATGTTAGTAGCCATTGGGGTATTTAGGGCATCGGGTATTCTTGATTATTTTATTGACATAATAAAACAGACATGCTCACTACTAAATATTAATTCAGATTTCGCTGATGCTTTACCAACCGCTTTTATAAAACCTTTTTCAGGCAGCGGAGCTCGTGCTATGATGGTTGAAACCATGCAAACGTATGGTGCAAACAGTTTTCCTGCATTTTGTTCTTCTGTCATACAAGGATCAACAGAGACAACTTTTTACGTCTTGACGGTTTATTTCGGAGCTATTAATATTTCCAGAGTGAGATATGCTTTAGCTTATTCTCTGATAGCTGATTTTGCAGGAATTGTCTCTGCGATTATTTTTTCTTATATGTTCTATACAAATTGATGGAGTAAATTAATGAAACTTTTAGTTCAGCGGGTATTAGAAGCAAGTGTAGATGTTAATGGTACAACTGTTGGTTCCATAAAAAAAGGACTTCTGGTATTTTTAGGTGTAGAAAAAGGTGATACCATATCTCAGGCCGATTTTCTAGTTAATAAACTTATTAACTTGAGGATTTTTACGGATGCAGAAGGAAAAATGAATCTTTCCGTCATAAATATTAAAGGTGAGATTCTTGTTATTTCTCAATTTACTTTAGCTGCAGACACCACACACGGAAATCGACCAGGTTTCACTCTTGCAGAACTTCCGGAGAAAGCTGAGGTTATGTATAACTACTTTAACGAAAAATTGAAGGAAAGAGGATTTCCTCCGCAAAATGGTATTTTTCAAACCGATATGAAAGTAAAACTTATTAATGACGGACCTGCAACCTTTTGGTTAAGCAAATAATTATAGCATATTGACTTTGGCAAGCAAACTATCCAAAGCTTCGTTTAGTAATTTGACGATAAGTTTTTGTGCTATTTTTTGTGTGTTTTCAATATTTTCTATTAGAATATATC
>CAYPIZ010000102.1:0-4216 GCA_964410935.1 uncultured Acetobacter sp.
AAACAGCCTCTCTTTTATGGAAAGGCTGTTTTCTTATGAGAGAAATTTTTTCTAAATATGCTTCTGTAGATAAGGAAACATGTTAATTGTGATAGAATTTTGCTTGGTTAGAAATATTGTTTTATATGTCCACAAGATGCCCAATCCAACTAAGACAATAGCAAAGTATACATCACTGAAAAAGTGATAACCACCCAGAACTCTGCTTACGGCCACCATGAGAATTATTGTTCCTGCAAAAATAAAGGAATATTTTTGCCATTTTTTAGGCGTTACAAGGGCTAATGCTATCAACCACATCATCAATGAGGTATGTCCGGAAATAAATGAATCCCCTATGGCACAGTTAAAAGATTTTACAAAAGCGGCGCTAAAAGAACATTGTCCGTTAAAAATATCTGTTTGCAATGGTCTGGCTCGGTGGAAAAAGAGCTTAAAACTTAAAGGGAGCAAAATACACCACACGAAAAAGCAAACGCTTAAAAAATACATTTTTGCATTGGAAAGAATTTTTTTAACCTGAAGAAATTGATGAAAATCATTCGTTTTATGCAGCATCCACAAACCAAATATCATTGCGTATAGTGCACAAATCAAATATTCTCCTAATTTATCAATCCAATAAACGGCAGAGGTATCCTGTAAATAAAAATTTTGATCAAAAAATAAACCGGAAAAAAATAAATCAAATTTTTGGGAAAAATATAAAATTACTGCAGTAGCAAAAATAAGCATTCCTTTGAGCCAATGGGTCAACTTCATAATATCTCTCCAACTAAAATTATCTTATGCAGAAATAATTACCGTCCAATCTGAAATCAATCTGAAATTTTTTCGAATAAATCAAAATAAATTCATTTACATTTCTAAGTAGTCGGTTTTATGATACATTCAATCTATGTAGGAGTAAAAATGAAAATTCTTTTAGTTGAAGATGATATTAAGTTAGGAACGGCTACTAAATCTTTGTTAACTTATGAAAAGTGCACGGTTGACTGGGCGCAGACAGGTACGGAAGCCCTTCGTTTTGTAAAAGAAAATTTAGAATCATGTTATGATGTTGTCATTTTAGATTGGATGCTACCGGAACTTAGTGGTATAGAGGTTTGTCATCAGCTGAGAAACAAGTATGATTATCAAGGTGGTATAGTTTTTGTAACAGCAAAGGGAGAATTGGAAGATTGTGTGCAGGCTTTGGATACCGGAGCAGATGATTTCGTTATAAAACCTTTTAAAATAAAAGAACTTGTCGCACGTCTCAACGCCGTTTGTCGGCGTAAAAGTAGACCGTTTATCAGCTCGGTTTATCGCAAAGAAAATATAGAGTTGGATCAAAATCTCCATGTCGTCCGTTGTTCGGAGCAAGAGTTAGTTTTGCGTAAAAAAGAATTTGAGTTATTCCGAATGCTATTTGTTAATCTTGGAAATATACTTCCCAGACAGGCAATTTTTGAAAAGGTATGGACAGATAAATTAGATACAAATATGGAGAGCTTGGATTCACATATTTATAGTTTGCGTAAAAAACTGAAAATATTTCCGCAATTACAAATTACCTTGGTTAAAAATATCGGTTATGTGATGGAGATAAAAAAGTGATAGAAAAAATCCGGAAAAAACTTATTTTGAAATATACCGTTGTTGTCGCTTTTATGTTATTCATCGGTTTTACAGCCAGTTATACTGCATATCGTCACACAGGTATAAAAGTCTTGCGTGACGGGTTAAAAGATTTTTTAAATGAAGAAGTTTGGGAGGCGAGGGAAAGCTTCCAGCAGGGAATTGAAATTCCTCAGATCCATAGATTTAAGACCGATATAAAATCGCTTCATAATTTTACATACTGGGTGGTGGATAAGAAAATTGTCCAGGCGGATAAGGCATCGGATGATGTTCTTGCACAAAAAATAGAACAAATTGTCCTTAACCGAAACTTTGAAGATAATACTTTTTATCATGAAAATATTAAATATGATAAGCATAAGTGGTATTTTCTCATTATTAAGGAAACTGTTAAAATCTCTCCAATGTCAACGGGAGAAGTTTTTGTGATGGCTAATTATACGCCAATAAGAAAGAGTGCTAAAACCTATATTAAAATAGCTCTTAATGCCGGGTTAATTATGATTCTACTCTCTTATTTGATCGGTAATTTTCTGGCATACCGTTCAATGCGATATATTGAAAAAAGTTATCAGAAGCAAAAACAATTCGTTTCTGATGCGGCTCATGAACTACGTACGCCACTCACAATTCTCTATTCATATACGGAATTATTAGAATACAGCCCCAATAAAAAAGAATTAATAGGCGATATAAAAAATGAAATTCAGTTGATGAATAATATGGTGGACAGGCTCTTGGCAATTGCCAGATATGAAAATTCAGATATGATTTTACATTGTTGCCAATTTAATTTAGTTAAAACAATATCCAATGTTATTTTGCCTTTTGAAAAATTATATCCTACGGCCACTTTTGTGTATAATCCTAAACAAAAAAGAACAGTTATTGAAGCTGATAAAGTTATGATAGAGCAATTATTGAATATTTTGCTGGATAATGCAGTAAAATACACCGGAAATGATAAAAAAATTACTCTTTCACTTACTGTAAAAGGAGAATACGTCTGTATTAGCATTCAGGATAATGGTATTGGGATTAAAGACAAAGATATACCGCATATTTTTGATCGCTTCTGGCGGGCTGAACGCTCCCGTCATGAAAAGGGGTTAGGGCTTGGATTATCTTTAGCTGAAACGATAGTAACATTACACAAAGGGAATATCTCTGTTACAAGCGCCAAGAATCAAGGAACAACTTTTATAGTGAGCCTACCGTTGAAAAGAAAAGTATAAAATTCTTGAGCATGTCATTTAGTTATGATAAATGCTCAGATAATCTTAGAAAAGATTGAAACTTTTATAAAAATAAGTTGAAAAAAACAAAAAATAAGCTAATTTATATATGCAAAATCTATCGGGGAAAAGCAATGTCTGTAGTGTTAAATGCATCTATGTTGAAGAAAATTAAAGAGTTTATAATACGACGTAAAAGCGACGATATTACGCCGAATGAGGCAGAAAAAATTCAGCGTGCTTGGGTGGCAATCAATCAAGCTGAGGTGAAGAAAAAATACACACCGGTTTATCAAACATTGGCAGCAGGGTTGGAAAGTGAAGAAAAACAAGTTGTAGAAGCCTCTGCCTACTATATGGCTGAAATTGCTGTTAATAAACCTCAATACACGGAAACAATTTTAAAAATTTTTCAGGATAAAACCCTGGAAGTAGATATAAATCCCGAGATTCGGGAATATTTGAAAAGAATGATACAAAATATTTTAAATAAAACAATAATTAATTGAATAAAACTATTGACTCTATTTTAAATGGTGATATAATAAACATTGTCAGGTGATACTTGACGATGTTTTAATAATTTAAAGTCATTCTAAGGAGATAAAATGGCAACAGGGACGGTAAAATGGTTTAATTCCCGTAAAGGTTATGGTTTTATTCAACCTGAAAACGGGGGAAAAGATGTTTTTGTTCATATCACCAAGCTGGAAGAGAAAGGCTTGCGTAAATTGTATGAGGGACAGCGTGTTGGCTACGAACTTTATGATGATCGCGGGCGGATCGCTGCCGGTTCTATAGAGATCTTGTAACAATTATCTTTTATCGGACTTTTTTATTGGACTTTTAAGTCGCCAACCGAAAAGCTGACGACTTTATTTTTGCTTTATGAAACAGTTTTTTTTGTTTACTTCTAATAAAAAAAATGCTAAACCAAAATGTCCTTCGGGATAATTATGCATAATTTATTTATTGGAAAAGTATATGTTTCAAAAATTGAAAGAGAAAATCTTAAAAACAAATATCGTTACAAACTATAGAAAAATCCTTCCTTATGTCAAACCGTATTGGGGGCGGGCATTGACAGCCGTTTTAATCACTATTCCAATCGGTTCTATGGATGCGGTAATTGCCTGGGCATTAAAGCCTTATATGGATGTGGTTATGGTTGAAAAAAATACATTTGGTAGTTCTACATTTTTTATACCTCTTTTGATCATTATTTTCAGTTCTTTACAGAGTCTGCTTACATATAGCGCCACATACTTGAATACATGGGTGGGGCAAAAAATTGCCATGGATGTTAAAAAGAAACTTTTCTGTAAGCTAATGCGCTATAATGCAGCTTTCTTTGATGA
>CAYPIZ010000103.1:0-4208 GCA_964410935.1 uncultured Acetobacter sp.
TATATTTCCTCTTTTTTCATATCCGACACACCCCGCAATACCCGAAAAACTGCGGGGTTTGTGTTTTATTTTGAAGGGCGTACCCTCTCACTGATTTTCCCTATTTTTTACCTAAAATCGGCCAAAAAAGCCACAAATATATACTTTTTTGAAGGTCTGAGATCGCCAAAGTACGACCTTCAGACTTATGCTACGTTTCAGAGTTTTTTAGGCCTTATTTTGAGGAAAGTTCCTCATTTGTATCCTAGCGCATAAATAGCAATGTTATTGATACAATAATTTTTTGTTTTATTTCAAACTGATATTAAAAAATTTTAAATTTAGGAAACGATTTTTGATTTTTTCCGAGTGTTCCTGTCGGAGGTTCAAAATGACAGACATTCAAAAAATTATCAAAATTCTACTGCCGGAACTTTGGGCAATGGTAGACGGGCAAAATAGTTCCGAATTGCCGCAGAAAGTACTGGATAATAAGAGAATAAAGAGCATTCATATTGTTGCGAAAGGAGTTGAAAATGATTGAAACCGAAGTCTTGCGACTCAACGATATGAGTGTTCACGAACTGAAAGAAATGTGGAAACACTATTTTGATAGCGAACCGATTTGGAAAACTAAGCGGTTTTACATTCCAAGGCTGGCCTATCGGATGCAGGAACTGGAGTATGGCGGAGTGCCTGAACATATTAGAGAGTTATTGTTAGGCAAAACGGTTTCAAAGCACGAGGAAACGGAAACCGGACATTTGCCACCGATAGGAACACGTTTGGTAAAAACATACCGAGGCCATGAATACAATGTGGTCGTATCAACTGCCGGTTTTCAATTTGAAGGGATTTATTATAAGAGCTTGTCATCGGTGGCTCAAAAAATAACCGGAAAACGAATTTCCGGACGGTTTTTCTTTGGATTGGGAGAAAACAAATGAAGACGATACGTTGTGCGATTTATACGCGAAAATCAACCGAGGACGGGCTTGATAAAGAGTTTAATACGCTGGAAGCACAACGAGAGTCCGGTGAAAATTACGTCAAAAGCCAAGCCTACCAAGGCTGGGAGATAATTCCTACGCATTATGATGACGGAGGATATTCAGGAGGAACTTTAAAAAGACCGGCCCTACAGCAACTGTTGCAAGATGTTGAAAACGGAATGGTTGATATGATAGTGGTTTACAAAATAGACAGGCTCACCCGCTCGTTGATTGACTTTGCAAAACTTGTTGAAGTATTGGATCGTAATCAATGTTCTTTTGTTTCGGTAACGCAAAATTTTAACACCTACGATTCAATGGGCAGACTGACGTTGAACGTATTGCTATCGTTTGCCCAGTTTGAACGTGAAGTTATTACCGAACGCATTCGCGATAAGGTTAATGCCTCCAAGAAAAAAGGTATGTGGATGGGAGGATTTCTGCCGATTGGATATGTTTCAATCAATAAAAAGCTAACGATTATTCCTGAAGAAGCAGCGGTAGTGCGGTTGGCCTTTGAAAAATATCTTCTGTTTCGTTCTGAAACGATGGTAGCAGAATGGCTTAATGAGAACGGATACACGACCATGAGTAAAGGAAATGGAAAATTTACGCATGCGCGTATCAGTAAAATGCTAAGAAACGTAGTTTATGTGGGTAAGGTTCCGCATAAAGACAAGGTTTACGAAGGACAACACGAAGCAATTGTGTCGCAGGAGCTGTTTGATAAGGTTCAAGAGCTAAAAAAACAAAATCGCATCGGACGACTTGCACCCTCCCGTTTTATGGAACACGCCCTCTTAAAAGGTTTTATTTACTGTGATTGTTGTCAGTCGGCAATGATTTCCACCAAATCAAATAAAAAGAACAAAGTTTACGAATATTATACTTCGGTGCGAGCAGTCAAAGAAGGTTTTAAAAATTGCAAAGTCGGGAGTATTCCCGCGGGAGAGCTGGACAATTTTGTGTTGCAGCAAATGGCATTGGTTATTAAGTCCCCAAAAATTCTTTCCGGATTGATTGAACAAACCAAAATTTTCAGACCAGATATAAAGGACGTGCAAATCATTGCTAAAATGAAAGATGAAGCGGACTTTATACAACATTTATCGCCCATTACACAGAGGCAGCTTTTAATGCTACTGATTAAAAAAATTCGTGTTGATGTGGACCGTATAAAAATTATGTATACCGATCTTGCAATGGAGCTAATGAGTAAAGAACTCAAGGAACAGCTGTTTCCGAATAATATTGACGGAGAAGAAAACGAGATAATGTACCGAGTTGCTTTGCAGCGCAAACGTGGCTCACTTAAAATTTTTGCTCCGGAAAAATATAAACCGGACGAGAATAATCCTCTTTATCTGGCATTGATAAAAGCCTTTGTTTGGCAGGAGAGAATAAAAAAAGAAGGGCTGTTTATAGACAGTTTGGCCAAAAGCGAAGGCTTAAGTCGTGAGTATGTAGGCAAGGTACTGCGTATGACCTATCTTGCCCCGGATATTATAACGGGCATCATAGACGGTGCTTACCCTAAGACATTAAGTCTAAATAAGATATTAGAATCGGAAATTCCACTCCTTTGGCAAGATCAACGCGTTAAATACGGATTTTCAGTATGATTTCCAATATTTTTGCACAGGTTAAATAAATCCGAGACAAAGGATATACATATATCTCTAATGTGTTTCCACTATTACGAAAATTGTTATGTATTGTCCATTTAAAGATTAGAAAACAAAATAAGCCTCTTATCAACAAATTAAGAGGTTTATTTTATGAACTTAAACGTTTTTAGCGGACTACCTTCGTATGTCCGAATAACAATCTTGTCGCAAATTCGTAGATTGTTATCAACCCCGTTATTTTCCTATGAAGACAGAGAAGATATTTTACAAGATCTCTTGTTGTTTTATTTAAAGAGATTTTACAACGTTCCAGATGTGGACGAGGCACTAGTTGTTCATTCTGTTAAGCTCTACGCCTCGGACTTATTAGTTAAAAGATATCAACGCAAGGATTTCTTAAACTCCTCATTGGCTGACTATACCGATGAGGAATTTTTTTATTTTAAAAGTGACGAACCGAATTACAGTGATCGCGTGATGATAACAAAGATTTTGGAAATTGCCTCAGATAAGGAGAAAGTTGTCATTCAGAAGATATTGCAAGGAAATAGTATTGAGCAAATAGCCCGAGATATGCATGTAAGTAAAAAGACCATTTATAAGTTTTTTGAAAAAGTGCGAAAAAAACTAAAATAACGGAAACGGTTTTTGATTTTTTCGGGGTGTTCCTGTTGTCAGAAAACATATGATGAAAGGAATATCTTATGAAAAAATGTGAACAATTTAGTTATGTAACCGAGGAAATACGCCAAATTCCCGTCGTATATCTGATTGATTTAGAGATGTCAGCCTTGGATAAGCTGGAAAAGAAAGTAAGAGATGAGGTTCGGCGTACTTCTTTAGCACTTGAATGGATACGAAGTATTAAGCAGATTAAAAAGGCCTCTAAAGACGGAGGGTATCATGGATAAAAAAACTTCGTTCATTCTCTACTCTGCAGAATTCCTTGCAGCTGTGCATAACTTTAGGAAAAACGAGATTGCAGATTTAATAATTGCGTTGTGTGAAATGAATTTTTACGGAGACGTTTCTTTTAAGATGTCGGTTCGTGTTAAGCAGCGTTTTGATATCATTCAAGATACAATAGAGAAAAACAACACGAAATACTTGGAAATGCGTGAAATACGACAAGCAAACGGAGCCAAAGGCGGAAGCAAAAGCCAAGCAAAAGTAAAGCAAAGTTCAAGCAAAACGCAAGCAAAAGCATCCAACTCCCCATCAGATGAATCAGAGAAGGAGAATGAATCTGTAAATGTAAATGAATCTGGTGGTAAAGATAAAGGCGGGTCATCTGTGGAAAAAACTGATTTTGTTGGCGCACCAAGTGTGGAGGAGGTAGCGTCTTATGCCCAAGAAAACGGTTATACCATTGATCCTGTTTCCTTTGTCAGTTGGAATGAAAAGCGCGGGTGGATGAATGGCAAAAAGTATATTGCACTTGATTGGCGTAAAGCTGTGCGAAAATGGTTCTGTAAGGAAAATGGGCTGTCATACTCAGATATTGATCCAATGAGTAATGGGGGTTCGGATATGCAAGGACAGGCAAAGGAGGTAGGAAATGACAGATGATGACATCAAGAATGCGTTAGAAACGGCAGCCTATGTGGAA
>CAYPIZ010000104.1:0-4176 GCA_964410935.1 uncultured Acetobacter sp.
GATGGTATCTTTTTTATAATCCGCTGCCACCGTTGGAATAGGATATGAACGAATTGCGGTCATAAAAAACGCCCCGAGGGTAGGGGCGTTTTTTTTTGAGGAAAACTCTTTTTTTACAGCATAGCCAGAGCTTTTTCCGTATGTTCGGAGAGGGTGTGCGCACTTCTTTCCAGAGCGGCGGTTTCTTCTTCGTTCATCGTCGGGTTCAGGGCTCTTTCCACACCGTTTTTGCTGACAACGGAAGGCATCGCATAGCAGATATTTTTGTATCCGCCGATCCCTTCATCATGGTGAGAACTTACCGTCAAGATAGAGTGTTTGTCATGCACAATGGAGCTGACAATATATTGTGTGGCAGCGGCAATACCGAAATATGTTGCCCCTTTGCCTTTGATAATGGTGTAAGCGGAATTGCGAACTTCGTTATCAATAGATCCTTTGATCACTTTATCCAAAATTACGTCGCTTTCTTTGGCGATACGTTCAATGTTGGACGTTCCTGCAACGGCACCGGACCACAACAATACTTCGGAATCTCCGTGTTCACCGATTACGTTGGCGTGAATAGACTTCGGGGAAATCCCTAAATGACGCCCTAAAATACTTCTAAAACGGGCAGAATCTAACACTGTTCCCGTTCCGAAAACGCGGTTTTTCGGGAAACCGGACATCTTCAATGCGACTTCCGTCATAACGTCAACCGGGTTGGCAGCGATAATCAAAATGGCATTTGGGGCATATTTGGCTACATCCGGAATAATGGTTTTGAAAATGGCAACATTCTTTTCCAATAAATCCAAACGGGTCTCACCGGGTTTTTGGTTTGCTCCGGCCGTGATGATAACAATGCCGGCTTCAGTCAAATCTTTATACTCACCGGAAACCACTCTGGAGCCGAACGTAAACGGCGTTGCATGCGAAATATCCATTGCTTCTGCGGTGGCTCTTTCTTTATTGGCATCAATTAAAATCAACTTTTCGGCACTGCCTTCCTGTGCGAGAGCAAAGGCGATTGCGCTTCCGACCATACCGGTCCCCACTATTCCTATTTGCATTTATTTTTCCTTCAAAAAATCTAATCTATCAGTCATATAATTTAATCGTCGGACTATATAATATGTTTTTTTTTAGAAATAAAGACTTATTTTAAATAAAAAGTATTTTTTTTTGCTTGACTTAAGTGCTTGAAAAAGAAAAGATAAGACAGCCGCTGCCGCTTGAAAAGTTGAAAAGTTAAAAAAAAAGCTTGTCAAATAATTATTTTCTGTGTAGCGTGACTTCCAGACGTTAGTCTAAGATTTGTTTTAATAATTTTTAGAGGTTAATTTAATGACTGATACCGCTGATCGTGTTAAGAAAATTGTTGCTGAACATTTAGGTGTTGAAGAAACAAAAGTAACAGATAATGCAAACTTTATTGATGATTTGGGTGCTGACAGCTTGGATACCGTTGAGTTGGTTATGGCATTTGAAGAAGAATTTGGTTGCGAAATTCCTGATGAAGCAGCAGAAAAAATTCTTACTGTAAAAGATGCTATTGACTATCTTTCAAAAGCTGCGTAAGTCTTTGGAATTATCATAAGATAGAACTCGCTAAAACAATTAAGCGAGTTTTTTCATATAAAAGTTGTCTGCCGGTTTGACGTTAGGTCAAACGGCGGGCAGACAAGTGTGAAAGAGGTTTTTTAATGAGAAGAGTTGTCGTTACAGGTATGGGCGTTATCTCCCCGTTGGGAAGAGGCGTTAAGCATAACTGGGAATCTTTGTTAGCTGGAAAGTCCGGTATTCGCAAAATTGAAGGTGTGGATTTGAAGGATATTCCGGTAACGATTGCCGGTCAGGTGCCGTTTGGTGAAAATGAGCCTGACTTTAATCCGGATACGGTGTTTGCCCCGAAAGACCAAAAGAAAAATGATAAGTTCATCATGTTCGGTATGGCTGCGGCCGGTGATGCCTTGAAGGATGCCGGTTGGGATGCCGAAACCGCCACAGAAGAAGAAAAGAATCGTTTTGGTGTGATGATTGGTGCCGGTATTGGCGGATTGCAAGGGATTTATGAAAATTCCGTTTCTTTTAACGAATTCGGTATGAAAAAGATTTCTCCGTTCTTTATTCCGTCCGTCCTGATTAACCTGATTTCAGGTAACGTATCTATCAGATACGGCTTGAAAGGGCCGAATCACGCTTGCGTAACGGCTTGCTCAACAGGAACACATGCCATTGGTGATGCAACGGCAATGATTGCCCGCGGTGATGCGGATATGATGGTTGCCGGTGGTGCGGAATCTGCCGTAAACGTTTTAGGTTTGGCAGGGTTTGCCCGTATGAAAGCAATCACGCCGGACTTTAACGATTGTCCGGAAAAGGCTTCCCGTCCGTGGGATAAAGGCCGTAGCGGTTTCGTTATGGGTGAAGGGAGCGGTGCTCTTGTTTTAGAAGAATTGGAGCATGCAAAAGCTCGTGGTGCGAAGATTTATGCCGAAGTTGTCGGCTATGGTTTGAGCGGTGATGCTTATCATATTACGGCTCCTTCCGGTGACGGTGCGTATCGTGCGATGAAAATGGCTGCAGAACATGCCAAAGAGAACGGTGTGGAACTTTCCGATATCGGCTACATCAATGCTCACGGAACGTCTACTCCGGCCGGTGATGTGGGCGAAGCTATGGCAGTTAAACGCCTGTTTGGTGACGAAGGCATTAAGCACGTTTCTATGTCTTCCACAAAGTCCGCGATTGGTCACTTGCTGGGTGCTGCCGGTGCGGTTGAGGCTGTTTACACGGTTATGGCCATTAATGAACAGACTTGCCCGCCAACGTTGAACTTGGAAAATCCGGCTGATGAATTGGCTGATTTTGATCTGGTTCCGTTAAAACCGAAGAAGAGAGAGATTAAAGCTGCTATGTCCAACTCGTTTGGCTTTGGCGGAACAAACTCTTCACTGGTCTTCAAAAAATATAACGGCTAGTTTTGATGATGAAAACAATAAAGCTGCTCTGTTTGATGGTGTTTTTTGCGCTGTTGAGTGGGGCGGCTTTTTTTGTGTGGGCAGATAGTCAGATTGTCACGCCACGCCCCTTGGCAAAAGCAGTGGAAGTGATGATCCCGAAGGGGACGGGGGTGCAGCAGACCGCAGCGATCTTAGCGGATAACGGGGTGATTGCACATAAGGAGCTGTTTGTGATTTATCTGCGCATGCGGGGGCTTGCCGGGCAGATTAAGGCCGGCGAATATGCTTTTAGCGGGGCAATCAGTCCGCGTGATGTGGCACAAAAGCTCAGCAAGGGGGATGTTATCGTCCGGAGTTTGACCATTCCGGAGGGCAAAACGCTTTACGAAATCAAAAAACTGGTGGCGGAGAATCCGTATTTAGCCGGTGAGATTACCTTATCTTTGCAAGAGGGGGAAATTTTGCCGGAGACGTATCATTTTACCCGCGGTGAGCAACGGAATGCCTTTTTGCAAAAAGCCCGTCAGGCCATGAAAAAAGAACTGCAAAATATCTTTGCGGCGCGGGAGGAAAACGGTTTTATCCGCACACCGGAGGATTTGCTCATTTTGGCGAGCCTGGTGGAAAAGGAAACCGGTGTGGGGACGGAGCGTGCCAAAGTGGCCTCGGTATTTTATAATCGCTTGAAAATCGGCATGCGGTTGCAGACAGATCCCACCGTGATTTATGCCGTAACAGGCGGAACGATGAATTTGGGGCGTTCGCTTTATAAAAAGGATTTGACCTACGATTCCCCTTACAACACTTATCTTTATGCCGGGCTTCCGCCTAAGCCGATTTGCAGTCCCGGGAAGGCATCTTTGCAGGCGGTGGCACATCCCGCCAAGACGGCGTATCTTTATTTTGTGGCCGATGGGGTGAGCGGGGGGCATCGTTTTGCCACCACGTTGAGCGAACATAATCACAATGTCGCCCTCTATCGTCAGAAACACTAGATTTTCCTTTTTGCTTGTATTAACGCTTTTTTTATGATATACTGCCTATAAGAATTATTATACGCGATGTATATGTAGGAGGTAGAGATTATGAGCGATGATGTAACATTTCATCCTTATGCGGAGGAAACAAAGCAGATTGCTGTGCGCAATAAGGAAGCCACAGATCGTATTTTAGCGGCTGTGGGGATAACTGCGGAAAATCCGGAGTATAAAAGATTTTATAATGCCAC
>CAYPIZ010000105.1:0-4162 GCA_964410935.1 uncultured Acetobacter sp.
ACTTCTTTGCCAAGGCGTGCAGTTCGTAGAGTTTGTCCAGAGCCTCACGGGGGGAGAGGCTATCCACATCCAACGTCTTGAGGGCGAGCAAGGCCGGGTGTTCTTTCGGGGGTGTCTGTTCCTTTTTCAGCACTTCAAACAAGGGGAGTTCGTCTTCCACATTGGTGAGGGCTTTGTTGCGTTTTTCCTGTTCAATCACTTTCAGCACCTGGTTGGCGCGGGCAATTGCCAGTTTCGGCAAGCCGGCAAGCTCTGCCACATGGATACCGTAAGAGCGATCTGCCGCTCCGTTTTGTACCTCATGCATAAAGATGACTTCGCCATTGTATTCTTTGATTTTCATGGAGTGCAAGCTCAACCCCGGCAAGCGTTTGTTCAACTCGGTCAGCTCGTGATAGTGGGTGGCAAAAAGGGTCCGACAATGGTTGACTTCATACAGGTGTTCCGCCACGGCCCAGGCAATGGACAAACCGTCAAAAGTGGCGGTGCCTCTGCCGATTTCATCTAAGATCACAAAAGAACGCGCATCAGCACGGTTCAAAATGGCAGAAGTTTCCACCATCTCCACCATAAAGGTAGAGCGTCCGCGCGCCAAATCATCACTTGCCCCCACACGGGAGAATATTTTATCAATAATGCCGATTGTGGCCTTCTTAGCCGGCACAAAAGCCCCCATTTGCGCCATAATGGCAATCAACGCATTTTGCCGTAAGAAGGTGGATTTACCGGCCATGTTCGGACCGGTCAAAAGCCACATTCTATCCCCCTTGTCGCTCAAATTACAGGAGTTCCCGACAAAGCTTTCCGCATGGTCTTTTTGCATCACGGCCTCAACCACGGGGTGTCGGCCTTCTTCTATTTCAAAATCCAATCCGTCGTTAATAACCGGGCGGACGTAATTATATTCGGCAGCCAATTCCGCCAGCGCGGTTGCCACATCCAAAGCCCCGATAGCTTCCGCCGTTTTGCGGATTTGTTCGGTCTGCGCCAGGGCCAGAGTGGTCAATTCCTCATAAATTTCCATTTCCAAGGCATTGGCACGCTCTTCGGAGTTGTTGACTTCGTTTTCCAGCTCGGAAAGTTCCAGCGTGGTAAAACGGACGGCATTCAAAACCGATTGACGGTGAATGAATTTCTTGTTTTCAAACAGCACATCGGCAGCCTTTGACGGCACTTCAACAAAATACCCGATGAGGGAGTTGCTCTTGATTTTGAGCATGGAAACGCCGGTTTCGTTGATATATTCCCGACGCAGCTCCTCACAGCGATTTTCGCTTTCTTTACGGATATTGCGCATATAATCCAACGGGGGGTGAACGCCCTCACGCACAAAACCACCGGTCCGAGCGAGCAGGGGCAAATCTTCCCGTCTTTCCAGCAGGGTTTGGGCAATCTTTTCTGCCAGTGAAGAGTGATCAAAAATCCCTAAAACCAGATTTTTCAACGCTGCCGGCGGTTCAGGATAAACGGAATCCGGCTGATAGTGGGCAAAGCTCAATACGGCAGAACGGATATCCGGAAGCATCCTCAACGAAGAGGCCAAGTCGTATAAATCTTTCGGTCCGGCTCTACCGAGGCTTAACCGTTGCACGGCTCTTTCCATATCGCTGCATTGTCGCAAAACCGTGCGGAGTTCCTTTCTTACCAGCGGATTGTCCACAAAAAACTGTACGGCGTCTAACCGATTGTTGATTGCTTCAATGTTCATAATCGGGGCAGCCAGCCGTTCTGCCAGCATTCTCCCGCCAACGCCGGTGACGGTTTTATCCATCACTTTGAGCAGGCTCATCCCCCCTTGGCTTAACGGGGCTAAAAGTTCCAGATTGCGACGGGTGGCGGCATCAATTTCCATAAACTTGTCGCTGTTGATGCGTTCCGGCAGGGATAACTTCGGGAGTTTGCCTTTTTGCGTATTTTGGATGTAATCCAACAAAATCCCCGAAGCTAAAATCTCCGTCTTGGAAAGATCCCCGAAGATCTCCAAACTCTGCACCTTAAAGGCATTCAACAGGGTGTGGGTGGTGCTTTCCAGATTATAGAGGGCGTGCGGACGCATGGCGAGTTTTTCTTTATATTCCCGAAAGAGCTCATAGAAATCCGGCTGTTCCAGAAGCTTATCTTCAAATAAAACTTCCCCTAGGGCAATTTTTGCCAGACCGGCAGAAACGGTTTGATACGCCGCGGTGGTGTTGACGGTCAATTTCTCGGTAAAAAAAGCACCGGTAGAAATATCAATCCAGGCAATGCCCACTTCCGTATTGCGGACGCAGACCGAGGCGATAAAGTTGTTGCGCTTGGGGTCTAAGAGGGAATCTTCCGTCAATGTCCCCGGGGTAACCAAGCGGATAATATCCCGTTTAATGATGGCCGCCGCGCCCCGTTTTTTACATTCTTTCGGGTCTTCCATTTGTTCACAGATGGCCACTTTGTAGCCTTGTTTGATCAGGCGGGCTAAATACATCTCATAGGCATGGAACGGCACACCGCACATCGGGATGTCTTTGTCTTCCAGCTTGCTCCGGCTGGTCAGGGCTAAGCCAAGGGCAGAGGAGGCCACAACGGCATCTTCAAAAAAGAGCTCATAAAAATCCCCCATGCGGTAAAAAATCAGGTATTCCATGTAGGATTTTTTGATCTCAACATACTGGGCCATGGCCGGTGTCAGTTTGCCGGATTCCGTATCTTTTAATGTGGCAGAATCGGCAGGCATGGCAGGGGTAAACGTTGTTTCTAAGGGAGCCTTCTCCGGGCGGGTATTTAAGTCGTTCATTTCAGCCTCAAAATTAACTAATTCTAAACTCTGCGGCAAGTATAATCACTCTCAAATTGATAGTCTATGATAATTTTGAGATATACTAATGATAAATCAGGATGACGCTTTTTTAGGAATTGATAAAAACTCCGGCTTTTCGTGGCGCGTTATTGTGCTTTCCGTACCTGCCGGGCTGATTTTTCTGATTTTTTCGCTGGCAGGGATTTTATCCCCTGTTTTGGCACTGATTGCCTATGTCTGCGTGATGTTTTTCAACACCGTGTTTTTGATGCCGATGTCGGCGGAAATCCGGCAGATTAAGATGTATATCCAAAGTTTAGCCAATGGGGCAACGGAAAATGAACTCGCCAAGAGTATGACCGAAAAGGAAACCCGGGATCTAACCGAGGCGATTAACTCTATGCATAAGTTCTGGGTGGATAAAACCGAAGTTTTGGAAAACCGCACCCTCTCTGATGCCGCCGTGCTGGACACGCTGCCCGATCCGTTGTTGATGATCAATAAAACCGGAGTGATTATCGGGTCTAATCTGGCAGCGAGGACACTTTTCTTTTCTACGCTGAATGATAAGCCGTACAAGGATTTTATTACGGATGCGCCGTTTTGTGACAATCTGGATAAAATTTTAGCCCAAACGCAACGGGCGGCAGAAGTCCGTCTTTGCCTGACAGAATATAAAAATAAACCGAAGTTTTTTGTGAAAATGTCCACGCTTCCGTGGTTTGCCAAGGGGGATGTGGTGGCGGTCTGCTCTTTTTATGATCTGGACAAAGCGCTTAAATTTGAACAGATGCAGCAGGATTTTGTGGCCAATGCCAGCCATGAATTGCGTACGCCGCTGTCCATCGTTTCCGGTTTTATAGAAACTTTGCAAACCACAGCCAAAGATGATGAAAAAGCACGGGAAAAATTCTTAAAAGTTATGGCAGAGCAAACCGGTTATATGTCCTCTTTGGTGGAAAATCTGCTTTCTCTTTCCAAAATCGAGTTGACGGTGAATACGCCTCCGACGGATAAAATACAGATAAATCCGTTGATTAGAGAAGCCAAAGAAGCTTTGAGCTTAAAATTAAAAGCGCGGAATTTGAGCCTGAAACTGCAAACAACCCGTCTCGGGCCGATTGTGGCTGATGCCGCGCAGATTAAACAGGTTATACAAAATTTGTTGGATAATGCCGTCAAATATGCCCTTGAGGGGACGACAATTAACGTTTCCACCACCAAGGTGGCACAGATCCCGCCGCATCATTACTATGATGTCGGTAAAGGGGAAGCGGTGGAAATTATCATGTCTAACCAGGGGATCCCGATTGCCCCCGAAGATCTGGAGCGTCTGACGGAGCGTTTTTACCGCTTGCAGGAGCATAAAAACAAAAATATCAAGGGGAC
>CAYPIZ010000106.1:0-4124 GCA_964410935.1 uncultured Acetobacter sp.
GCTTATTACTCCTCCGTTTTTGTTGACGGGGGAGTTTTTTATGCTAAAATGCAGGGCATAGAGAGGTTTTTTGATGTCTACGAATGATTTGGCGGTTTATTTTCATTTTCTTTATTGCAAGAGCCGATGCCCTTATTGCGATTTTTTTCGGGCATTGAAACCGCGGGAATTTGATGAAGAAGCTTTTGTGCAACGCTATTTGCAGGAAGTAGCAGCGTTTTCCCGTTTGTTGGGGAAAAGGCATGTCGGTTCTATCTATTTTGGGGGAGGGACACCCTCGCTTTTAACCCCGAAAAGTGTGGAAACGGTGATCAATGCCGTGCAGAAACATTTTGATCTGGATGCAAAGGCAGAAATTACTTTAGAAGCCAATCCTAACACCTTTGAACAAGAGAAATTTCGGGATTTCAAAACTGCCGGGGTGAACAGGCTTTCGCTGGGAGTACAGGCCTTAAATGAACGGGATTTGAAGTTTTTAGGGCGGACGCATAGTTTGACGGAAGCCGTGACGGCAATTGAATATGCCAAGCAAGTGTTTGAACGGGTGAATTTTGATTTGATTTATGCCCGCCCGGGGCAAAGTTGGGCAAGCTGGCAAGAGGAGTTGGACAGCGCTTTGGCATTGGCCGGAACGCACCTTTCTTTGTATCAGTTGAGCATAGAGGAGGGGACGGTTTTTGCCAAACGTGGTGTTAAAGCATTAGATGAAGATGACGCTGCAAGTCTTTATGAAAAAACGGTTTTATATTTAAGAGAACACGGCTTTGAACGCTATGAGGTTTCTAATTTTGCCAAGTCTGGTGCCGAGAGCCGGCACAATATGGTGTATTGGCAGGGAGGGGATTATATCGGTTGTGGCGAGGGAGCGCACGGCAGAGTTCATATTAAGGACAAAATTTACGCTACAGTAGACGGAAAAATTGCCGAAGAGCTCACACCGGAAGAACGGGCGGAAGAACTTATCTTAATGGGATTGCGTATAAAAGACGGAATTGATGCTGAGGCGTTTTATCAGGCATGTGGAATAAAAATTTTTGACTTTTTGTCAAAAAAATCACTTGAGAGGCTTGCAAAATTAAATTTGTTGTGTTATGATGCGTGCAACATTCGGCTGACGGATAAAGGTTTTTTGCTTTTAGATGAGGTCGTGCTGGAGTTAGTTTCTTAAAACACACTGTAAGGAGAATAGCTTATGCGTCTTTTAGTACTTTCTGCACTTTGTCTGGGTTTGACGGCTTGTAGCAGCTCAAATGATGGTAATCGGGTGTTTCATGCAGCCGGATTTGATATCCAGGAAGGGCAGTATATGGAAGATTTTTTTGATGATTTTGAAGAGCCGATGCATGTCGGTACCGTCGGATATCATCTGAATGAGTGGACGTATTATGTGGACCGGAAGAACGGTAAGAGCAAAATTGTACGCTATGCCGAATTGGATCGGTACGGACCGCATAGCTTATGTACGCTGAAGGTACGGTTTAGCAATAAATATGTGAGCGATGCTTATTCTACCTGCAATCGTTAAACATTAAATAAAGTTTTTCATCCTCCTGAAGCTCCCTTTTTAGGGAGCTTTTTTGCGGCAAAAAGTTAAAATATCGTGATAAAAATGTTCAAATGCGGTGAAAAAGGCTTGCAACACGGAAAAAAACACCCTAAATAAGCATAGGTTTTAATTTTGTAACGGTTTAAGAAAATGACAACAACAGCGGATTACTATGAGGTTCTAGGGGTGGCCAAAACGGCGACGGCCGATGAAATTAAAAAAGCATACAGAAAGTTGGCTATGCAATATCACCCGGATCGCAATCCGAATAATAAAGAAGCAGAAGAAAAATTTCGGGATGTTAATGAAGCTTATGAAGTTTTGAAAGATGAACAGAAACGTGCCGCTTATGACCGTTACGGACATCAGGCTTTTAACGGCGGTATGGGGGGAGCCGGTGGCGGAAATCCGTTTAACGGGTTTGATTTTACCGGATCAGGCTTTGCAGATGTGTTCTCCGATATCTTTTCCGAATTTACCGGACAGGGTAGACGAGGGGGAGCACGCTCTTATGCCGAAAGAGGGAATGATATTCGCTATGATGTCACCCTGTCACTGGAAGAGGCTTATCAGGGTGTTGAAAAAGAAATCAACTTTACCACCGCAAAAGAATGTGATGATTGTCATGGGCATGGAACGGCTGACGGTAAAGAACCGCCGGTATGTCCGACATGTAAAGGAACGGGCAAAGTTCGGACCCAACAGGGCGGATTTTTTGTGTTTGAAACAACTTGTCCGAATTGTCGGGGAACAGGGCATGTGGTGACCGAAAAATGCAAAAAATGCCGTGGAACGGGAAAAGAAAAGATTGAAAAAACACTTAAAGTCAAAATTCCTGCCGGAATTGAAAACCAAACCAGAATGCGGGTTGCCGGAGAAGGTGAGGTCGGGAAAGCCGGCGGAGCTAAAGGGGATTTGTATGTCTTTATCACCATTAAAAATCATGATACTTATGAACGTGACGGAGCGGATTTATTTACCCGTATTAAAATTTCCATCACGCAGGCAGCGTTAGGCGGTAAGTTGACTTTGAAGGGAATTGACGGGGAGGAAATTGAGGTGTCCGTTAAGGCCGGAACGCAACCGAATGACAGAATCCGTTTGAAAGGAAAGGGAATGCATTATCTGAATTCCGATAAAAGAGGGGATCTGTTTGTGGAATTTCAGGTGGTGGTGCCGACAAAATTAAATGAGGCACAGAAAGAATGCTTGAAGAAATTTGAAGCGGAAGAAGATGAAGAACAGAAGTCTTTTTTCAGTAAACTTTTTTCTTAAAAACTTGTTTAAAACAATCTGCTATGAGGGGTGTTTGCGCCCCTTTTTTTATGCTTAGAAACGATTGAAATTTATCCCGAGAATGCCCTTGAAAGCTTGACCTGAAGGGATATTTATGCTATACTGATTTTATACAAACGAGGAGTGAAAGGATTTTTGTTTATAACTTGGCGATTAGCTTTGATAATGAATTTTAGCTTCCTATACTGAGGCGCATAATATATAGTAAATTTTATGTATAAAGGATTTTTTTGATGGATATTTGTCAAAGCATTAAAGATTTGGCTTATATGTCCGGTATTGAATTTCAGGCAACAATGGAGGAGACTGTCGGCCTTTTGAAGGCATTGGATATTCTCAAACCGGAGTTTAACTGGCAAACCCAGGATAAGGACGAACAAGCGCAAAATCTTTCTTTAATCCAGATGTTGATTAAAGAAAAAAAAGATGCCAACTTTGTTAATATTGTGCATCACATACCTATCTTGCGCCAAAATAAAGTCGATTGGGTGGAAATTTCTCTGCCGGATGATGTGAAGAGTTTGAAATGGAATTTTTATGAAGACGAGGATCTGAAAAAATATTACAAAGGAGAGGTGGCCGTTGATGCCGAAAAATCTTACAGTGGGGAAATCAGAGTAGAAGAGCTGGAAAGATTGCCGGAAACACCGGAAACACGGCGGGAAATTAACGGAAAGACCTATCATAAATATCGGTTTAAGTTTCCGTTTGATGTACGTTACGGCTATCATACAACAGAGTTTTCTTATGAGCAGAACGGTGTGGAAGTTATGCAACGGACACACCTGATTTCCGCACCGGAAAAATGTTATGATCGCCTTGGAGTTGATGAGGGGAAAAAGACCTGGGGTGTGCCGGTACAACTTTATGAGCAGAGAAGCGAAAACAATCTCGGTATCGGGAATTTTAGTGATTTGGCAGAGCTGGGATATGTGCTCGGGAAAAACGGTGCCGGTATTTTGGGGGTTAATCCGCTACATGCAACGCGTGATGATCAGCCGGAAAATGCTTCCCCTTACGGGCCGGACAGCCGGATGTTCTTTAACTACATTTATATTGATGTGACGGCGGTTGATGAATTTAAAAACAGCAAGGCTATCCGTGATTACTATAATTCCGATGAGGTGCAAAAGGAAATTACGCAGAATCGTCGGCGCAGTTTGGTGAATTACTCAAAAACGCAACAGCTGGTGGATGATATTCTGCATCGCTGTTTTGATGAGTTTAAATATTCTTCGGAAAGTACGGAAAGACGGGATAGATTTCGGGTTTATTGTGATGA
>CAYPIZ010000107.1:0-4119 GCA_964410935.1 uncultured Acetobacter sp.
GTTCATCAAAAGATATCATACAGTGGAATGTCTTATTTTCCGTAGTTTCATTTTTTTTAGAAAACTTTACCAGTTTCTCTAAAATAGATAACAATATTAATATGTTAAATTGGATTCCATAACCTGAATGTTCTAATGGAATATTATTATTGTCATACAACTCAAAAATTTTAGGTAAAATAGTTGAGGGATCATCCGATGCGTTTGTGACAATATCAAATTTATTAAAACATGTAAGTTTTGCTAATATTTCACGAATATACTCATTTAATTTCTGAATTTTTTCCTCGACTAAATATAATGTGCTATCTGTTTTTGATAAATATTTTTCAATAATATAATTTAGAAACAAACCAGCACCTTTTGTTTTGGTAAAATTAATTTCTGTTTTGGGGTTTCTCAATGAATCATAATTGATAAAGTTTAAATTGTTAACAATGTCTGCACGAGATATAGAAGTCAGAGTTTCCTTATGAGTATATGTAATGTAATCATCAGGGGTATTTTGTGTTGCTACAATATTAATAGAATGATGATCCTGAACATCAAAAAAATCATCAAATACTCCAAGTTCTTCATCATCTAAATGCAGAGAAAAATCAATGATTATAGGTTTTTCTTTATCAAAAAAATCCATTTCTTCAAATTTTTTTCCAGTTAACATTGATAAAATGCAATATAATAAATTTGATTTTCCAATATTATTTTCTCCAACGATAATATTGATATCATCCGAAAAATCTATAGTAACGCCTGACAAATTCCTATAATTGCTAATTTCAATATGTGACAATTGCATTTTCTTCACTCCTAATAATACTGCTCAATGTATTTATAAGCCTTATCGAAAACATCTTTATCTTTGATTTTATATTTTATCCAGATAATACTCCGGAGGGCTTTTTTGATTTCTTGTGTGCCGGCGGTGGTGTCTTGCCAATCAGGAAAACGAACGATTTTAACGATATCATCAATGTCATTAACAATTCTCTCTACAATCACAGGAGTTTGTGTATTTTTAACCCCGTTAAACAGCTCTGTTAATGCAGCTTTGCCTCTATCAATTTCTTCTTCTGGAACAACTTCTTTTTCAGCCTGAGCTGCTTCACGAGCTAATTCCAATAACAACTTTAAAAACTCAATACTGGTGAGCAAACCTTTTTCATGCTTTTCACGCAAATCTTCGAGTTTTTTACCTAACTCAACAAATTTGATATCATTACTGTGTTTGCGGATTTTAGACACCAAATCTATTTCAACTTTTCTTGTGGCTTTTTTAATGTCTTTCTGCTTTTCGATAAACTCATCAATTAGTTCGGCATCCATATGCAAAATATCAATATCGTCATGGACATCACCGACTTCTAAGTTTTGATGAACCAATTCCATGGTTTTTGAACCTAATGTTGCCCAAATTAAGCCACCGCGGTTATCTGTCGGTTTTACAGATTCATAAACTTTACTCAGCCATAAGTAATCAACCTTATAAGGTGTCAAGAAGTTATCCGGTGACAAAGCGTTCCACACACGATTTAATACACGATAATCGGCTGCAAAAGCATCTTTATCTTTATTTGTTGGAATGCATTCCTGTGCCGCCATCAAACCTTCCCAACCATCAACATTTCTATCAACACCCATAAAATAACTCAAACATTTACGCATTAAGGCGGGGAACTGTGTTTTAACTTCTTCAATATTGGTAATTACACGACGCATGCTATTTTCATCAAAATCAAGTGCACGAGCTACGTCATCAAAAATACCGACATAATCAACAATCAATCCATGAGTTTTTCCATCATCATAAACACGATTGGTTCGGCAAATAGCCTGTAACAGGTTGTGATCCTTCATCGGCTTATCTAAATACATAACCTGCAAAATCGGAGCATCAAATCCGGTTAACAATTTTGATGTCACAATAACAAGCTTAAGCGGATCTTTCGGATCGCGGAAACGATCCAGAACTTTACTCTCGGCATCTCTGTCCCGGCGATAGGCTTTATATCTGTCCTCTTTATCATTGTTTGTATCCATAACAATGGTTGAGGCATCCGGTCCTATAATTTTATCTAGTTCTTCTTTGTATAAAAGACAGCATTCCCGATCATAACAAACTACTTGTCCCTTATATCCGTTAGGCTCGATTTTGGTACGAAAATGTTCTGCAATATGTTCGCAAATCTTGCGAATACGCTTTTTATCATACATAATTGCTTTCATATTAACACGTTTGGATAACTCTGCACGATCTGCCTCTGATAAACTTTCGGTTAGGGCATTAAATTCTTCATCAAGTTTTTCACGATTTACGTGTAAATCTACAGGTACCGGCTCAAAATTTAGTGGCAAGGTAGCGTTATCTCGGATAGAATCTGAGAATGAATATTTACTCATATAACCACTTTTATCTTCTTCGGCTCCAAATGTGTGGAATGTATTTTTATCTATACGGTTGATTGGTGTTCCGGTAAGACCAAAGAAGAATGCATTTGGCAAAGCGGCATGCATTTTTTCGCCCAAATTACCTTCTTGCGTGCGGTGGGCTTCATCAACCATAACAATGATATTATCTCGCTCATTTAATACACCTTCCACATCGCCGAAACGGAAAATGGTGGTTATTGCTATTTTACGTGTATCTTGTTTAAAGAATCTGACCAATTCGTCTTTGGTTGCCAAACCTACAAGATTAGGTATATCAGATGCATTGAAAGTTGCAGTAATTTGTGTTTCCAAATCAATGCGGTCATCTACAATAACGACTGTCGGATTTTTGAGTTCTGGTATCATACGAAGTTTTTGTGCCGCAAAGACCATCAACAAAGATTTCCCTGAACCTTGAAAATGCCAAATCAGACCTTTCTTCGGATAGCCGGATTTTACACGCTCTACCAATAAATTGGCTCCTTCGTATTGTTGATAACGGCAGATTATCTTATATTTACGATACTTTTTATCAGTGGCAAAGATAGTGAAGAACTGGAATATATCCATAACCTTTGCCGGAGTTATCATGTCTTCAATGCTGATTTTAACTTCGGCCAACGTTCCTTCGCCTTTATTGGTCGGTGTGTGCCATGGACCCCACAGATTTATCGGCATACAAACAGAACCATAGCGGAAACATTTACCTTCGGTAGAAAAATTAAACACATTTGGTACAAACATCTGATGAATGCTTTTTTCGTAAGCATGAATATCACCAGCGGCATCTAGCCAACTGATTGCATCACGAACTGGTGTTTTGAGCTCACCGACAGCAATCGGAAAGCCATTGATAAGTAAAACAATGTCCAATCTTTTACCGTTATCAACACTTGGATACACCCATTGATTGGTTACCACATATTCATTAAGAGCTAAATCTTCCGGTGTCATCGTACCGAAAAAGCGAATTGGCACCATGCGTCCGTTTTCACCGAACGGAAACGAATTTTCCTCAAAAATCAGCTTTTTAAATTTTTCATTTCGTGTTACAAGGTCATGCGCTTGAGTAGATAGAATAAGAGCTCGTAATTTATAAATAACCTCATCAGCAAGAGATGGATCTTTGGCAATTACAGGATTTAAACGGATTAGAGCCTCTTTTACCATCGGTTCCACCATAACATCATTATATTGACGAGGCAGGTTCTCAGCTTCAATATATTTCCACCCGTTTTTTTGCAGGGTCATCAGGAGCATTTTTTCAATTGTATTGTCTTCATTAAACATTTTATGTCTCCTTATTTCAAATTCTCATTAATTAAAGCACGCATGGTAGCATTGAGGCTATCCAAAGATTTTTGAAGCTGTTGCTTAGATTGTTCTGCTTGTTGAGCAAAATCTACAAATTCATTTTGTAATTCTATTTTTGCATTGGGAACTATAATTTTGTATACACTATCTTTTGTAATAGCTTTGAAAGTGCTTCCGACACCTTTCGCTTCTATTTGTTTTTCTAACGTTTGTAATGCGTGAAATAAAAATAACGAAGATGTTTGATGTTTACTTCTTATAGCAGCTAGTCCTCGACCTATACAACATTTGTCAATAGCTATATTAACACTTCCAACTGGAGCTCTAACTGACAGTAAGATATCATTTTTTTCTGATATCCTTGTTGGTTCAGTA
>CAYPIZ010000108.1:0-4021 GCA_964410935.1 uncultured Acetobacter sp.
TTTTGATCTTCTGCAAAACAAAAGTGTGCTGAAAATTTTCCACTCCGGTAGGCAAGATATAGAAATTTTATATAATCTATCCGGCAAAGTTCCCACCCCGATATTTGATACACAAATTGCTGCACAGGCGTGTGGACTTGGAGAGTCGGTGAGCTATGAAAATTTGGTCCGTATTTATTGTAATCAAGAATTGGATAAATCGTGCCGGTTAACAAACTGGCAAATGCGGCCTCTGACGGAAGAACAGTTGGAATATGCAGCCGGGGACGTGACGCACTTGATTACTTGTTACGAGCAAATCGCCCGCTATTTGAAAGAAAATAAACGGGAAAAGTGGATCGCTGAGGATATGTCTGACTTAATAGATGAATCTCACTATAAAATTAACCCGGAAGATGCTTGGTTGCGGATTCGTCATAATAGTCATTCTACGTTGTTTTTAAATACGCTTAAAGCACTGGCAACCTGGCGGGAAAATCGGGCCATTCAGCATAATACCAGCCGTCAAAGCGTTATCAAAGATGAAATGCTTGTTAATATTGCTACGGCACATCCGAAAAATTTAGAAGAAATGCAACATGTTCGTGGTATGCGGAGTGATATTTCCCGCGGTGTTTTAGCAAAGGAAATGCTGGAAATTTTAACCACTCTCAACACGGCAAAATTGGATAAAAAACTTTGTAAAGCAGACAAAGAAAAAGATGTCAGTTTGACCATGGGACAGCAATCTTTGTATGAAGTTTTAAGACTGTTACTCAAAATAAAAAGCAATGAATATGGCGTTGTTCCACACTTGATTACCTCAGAAAAAAATCTGCGAGAATATATTAAAGATCCCAAAGCGGATAAGCATATCACCAAAGGCTGGCGTTATGAAGTCTTTGGGCAGACAGCTGAACTGTTGAGCCAAGGGAAAATCGGCATTACCTACGATCCGTCTTCTAAAGAAATTGTTGTCAAAGAACTCTAATCTTGCTGACAATTAGAAATCACTTGCTGTACCAGGTTATTGACTAAGACAATTTTTACCTGACAATTTGTTGCATTCGGGGCCGGATTGTTGGGAACATTAAACGAAATCAGCTCACCCCCACCAACAGGTTGATAGTTTGTATCATAAATCCATATCACGGCATTGTTACCAATTTGTTTGACCTGATTCGGAGCCCCGTTATTATTAAATAAATCGGCTGCATTTTGCCCCTTATAAGCACTAATCCCCTGAATTTGATAAGTTGTGTCTTCTGTCTGTTCTTTCCACCACTGACAGCCGGACAAACTTAAAAAACTTATCAGTATTAAAAAATATACTCTAAACATAACATATCCTCCTACCGCAGAGGAATATAAGTATCGTTTCGGAAAAATAAAGAGAGGATATAAAAAAATCGGGCCATTGCCCGATCTTTTAACACATATACGGAATTAACCTTGACGAGCTTTATACTTCGGCTCTCTTTTGTTAATTACATAAAGACGTCCTTTACGGCGAACGAGTTTGCAACCTCTAACGCGCGCTTTCTTAGACTTTAAAGAGCTATAGATTTTCATTTTTCTTTTTCCTTACATAAAAGTTTGAGCGAAACATACGATACTTGTTTTAATTTGTCAAACAATTTTTTAGCTTGAATTAGATTTATTTACCGCTATACTTACGAAAGTCAAAGGAATAAGCGTTTGGAAAAGAAATGAAACAGGTTATAACTTTAGGATTTTTTTTGTTTTTAGGGATAAGTTCGGTAAAGGCAGAAAGTGATTACCTGGAAAGTGTTAAAAGTTTAGGCTATATCTCCGGTGAGGGATTGGCCTGCAATGTTGCAACTTATCCGGCGTATGAACATCTTGCTCGTGCTTATTTGGTAAGTTCGGCTCGCTCTGATGAGGAGCAAGGGCAGGGTATGTACCAATATAATCAGGCAAAAGTGCGGGCATATTTGCGCGAACGCCGTGAATCCAGAGCAAACTGTGCAGAAGTTACATACCGTTTTAATAATCAAAAAATTCTCAAAGCCAAACTAAAGAAAAACGGAACGCTGATTATGCCGGACGGTAAGGTGATAACACCAAGGCAAAAATATGATGCAACGCTTTTGTATGATAAAACAGAAGACGAAGCAGGGCGTTTAGATGCACAATACCAGAAACTTTTACAACGGCAGAAAAAACAAGCACAAAAGGAAGGTATCTTCCAAAAGATACAAGCCGCAGAGGCAAAACGTGCACGTTAAGGACTAACCACTATTCATTAAAAAGGAATACAGAATATGGCTTCATATCAATACATTTATGTGATGCAAAATTTAAGCAAAGTTTTCCCCGGTGGGAAAGAACTTTTCAAAAATATCAGTTTATCGTTCTTCCCCGGGGCAAAAATAGGTGTATTAGGCGTTAATGGCGCCGGTAAATCCACGTTGCTCAAAATTATGGCTGGGATAGATAAAGAGTTTAACGGTGAAGCTTGGGCGGCAGACGGTGTGAAAGTCGGCTATTTGGAGCAAGAACCAAAGTTGGATCCTAATAAAAATGTGATGGAAAATGTCATGGACGGCTTGGGTGAGACTGTTTCGCTTTTGAAACGCTTTGAAGAAGTTTCTATGAAGTTTGCTGAGCCTATGAGTGATGACGAGATGAACGCATTGATTGAAGAACAAGCTTCATTGCAGGAAAAAATTGATGCGGCAAACGGTTGGGATATAGAACGTACGGTACAGATTGCAATGGATGCTTTGCGGTGTCCTCCGGCAGACAGTGATGTTACTAAACTCTCCGGTGGGGAAAAACGCCGTGTGGCTCTCTGCCGTTTGTTGCTATCTAAACCGGATATGTTGCTATTGGATGAGCCGACAAACCATCTTGATGCCGAGTCGGTCGCTTGGCTGGAACATCACTTGCGGGATTATAAAGGCACCGTTGTTATGGTAACGCATGACAGATATTTCCTTGATAATGTTACCGGTTGGATTTTGGAACTTGATCGTGGACAGGGAATCCCTTATGAAGGGAATTATACCTCTTGGCTAGAGCAGAAGCAAAAACGTATTGAGCAAGAGGCTCGGGAGGAAAATGCTCGTCAGAAAACATTGGCTAATGAGCTGGAATGGATTCGTAAAAATCCGAAAGCCCGTCAGGCAAAATCAAAGGCCCGTATCAACGCGTATGAAGAATTATTGGCAGAAGCTTCTAAAGAGCAGATTACACAGGCCTATATCAATATCCCAATGACGGATAGATTGGGCGATATGGTTATAGAAGCTAAAAATATCAGTAAAGCTTTCGGAGATAAAGTTTTGATTGATAATTTATCCTTCAAAATTCCTAAGGGGGCAATTGTCGGTATTATTGGGCCGAACGGGGCAGGGAAGACAACGCTATTTAAAATGATTACCGGTCAAGAAAAGCCCGATTCGGGTGAAATTATCATTGGAGATACGGTAGATCTTGGATATGTGGATCAAAGCCGTGATGAACTCAATCCGGATAAAAATATCTGGGAAGAAATTTCTGACGGACTGGACATCATAGAGCTTGGGAAAAAACAAATGCCGTCTCGGGCGTACGTCGGGCAATTTAATTTCAAAGGAACGGACCAGCAGAAAAAAATCGGTCAACTTTCCGGTGGGGAGCGGAACCGTGTGCACTTGGCAAAAATGCTACGCAAAGGGGCTAATGTGATTTTGTTGGATGAACCGACCAATGACTTGGACGTAGATACATTGCGTTCACTAGAAGAGGGGATTATGAACTACCCTGGATGTGTGCTTGTAACATCACATGACCGCTGGTTCTTGGATCGCTTGGCAACACACATTTTAGCCTATGAGGATGAAGGCCATGTAGAGTGGTTTGAAGGTAATTTTGAAGATTATGAAAAAGATAAAATTCGTCGTCTTGGAGAAGATGCCTGCAATCCGCATCGGATTCGCTATAAAAAACTAGAACGATAATTTTTGCTAATGCTATAAAAAAAGCCCTTCTTTTCAGAAGGGCTTTCCTTTTTAGAGGTTATTTCTAAAAATTATAT
>CAYPIZ010000109.1:0-4016 GCA_964410935.1 uncultured Acetobacter sp.
CTGCATTTTCTTGATACATTTGATTTGAAAATGAAGTAACCGTTGCTATCACAATAAAAACACCATAAAATAATATTGTGCTTATACAATATTGTTGTTTACGCCATTTTTTGACGTATTCTCTCAATATTCTTCTTATATCAATTTAATAAATATAAAGGAACGGTTACATGGTTGTTTATATTGGAGATACCAAAGACGGTGGAAAAAAGATTAAATATGAGTCCAGCAGAACCTGGGGTGACTATAAATGCAGGGTGATGTATCAAGGAGATTTTATTTGGTCTAAGCACAAATTATCCGGATGGTTGGAACACGAATTTTATGTGAAGTTTTTTGACTTCACAGGCATTAGACTTTATATGTTGGGGAATTTAAGCCTTAAAAGAGGTATTTCCATTGGAGCTTCCATTAGAAGGACTCAATTCAAATTTTTTACATTCTCTTTATTTGGTATAGACATTACCCTTGAAATAGGAAATTTACGATGCGACGATGATTATGACGCACATAAAGATATTTATCAGGACTGGTGGTATGATTTTGACACAGAGAAAGAATATACATCTCCCGAAAAAAAAGAGGAAGTCGTTTGGAGTAAAGATCGTAAACACAAATATAAAGACTTTTTCGTATCTAAAATTCTAAAGATCTACACAAAAGACTGGCTAAATTGTTTGTATGCACGTTCCATTGAGTTGGCTTTACCGTTCTTCTGGTATTTCAAAGTCGGTTTTAAAAAACCGTTTTTTGATCGGGATTGGCTCGGATTCAATTTTATTTTGACAGCTGATCCACGACCTATTCTCCGAGTGGAATTAATGTTCTTAAAACACGAGTTAAAATTCGTACTGGGTCGTAATTCATTAGATCGTGATAGCAATATGTATTCAATTAAGGCAGTTCAAAGAGTACTCAAATTATTACCAAGAAATTCCGTACGCGCCAAAGGAGAGTATCTTACAACCTTAATAACCGCCAAAAAGGCCGCTCAATTAGCATATTTATTAAAAACGGAAGATTTTGCACAAAACGATTTCAAAGCGTATCTGCTCAAAGGTGATTATTATGATTACAGTTTTAGTCACGAATTTAAGCAAGGATTCTTTGATGTCGTTTATCAGTATCTTGTACAGTTTGATATCCCAATTGAAAATTGGCTTTTTGAAACAGATATTGCTCCTTATGCGCAAGAAAAGTTATTTAAATTGCGTACTCAACGTATCAATTCACAACGAGCACAGTATAAATTTAAATTTGAGGATATGATTTCAAGTTTCAATGATAATTATTGGACGGCAAAAGACGATAGAACCAAGGGACAAGAAGATTTTGATTCCATTGTAATTGATTCAAAAGGCAATTATGTACGTCTACCAACCAATGTGTGGATTGATAACATTAACGCAAAAGGAAACATTATAACGTATCGTATGGATGAAAATGAGCCTTTGCGTTACTCTCTTTATAACAGCAACGGGGAATTTATGAAAACATTACCCTATGATACCTTATCTGCTTGGGATCCCGTGTTGGTTTGTCAAAATCAAAAATGGGGTGCAATCGATGATGACGGCAATGAGATTATACCGTTAACTTATCAGAAGATTGAAGGGTTTGACTCAGGAATATCCGTAGCTCAAAAAGACGGACTATATGGGGTGATCAATTTGAAAAATGAAATTATCATTCCGTTTAAATACGAAAACCTTTTCATATTATCTATGCCGGATATTCAATGTTTTTCAGCGCAAAAAAATGGCTTATGGGGCGTATTCGCCTTAGATGGCACAACTATCATAGAACCACAATATCAGGCACTCTATTTCTATAATGATTTTGGTGTTGCCAAACGTAAAAAGAAATGGGGAATCATCAACAAAGAAAACGAATGCTTGAGTGGTTTTGTCTTTAATGAAGTTGATGTTTCCGTTGATGAAACGGACTATTGCGACCTAACTGCCGGAAAATCCTTCAACAGAATTGATTGTAAAAAGATTATTGAAAGACGTGATACAAATGCCATAGATAAAGTAGATGTTTTAGTTCGTATCGGTAAGAAATACGGTATGTGGTCATTAAATACCGGATGTCAGATTCTGGAGCCTGTATATAATGAATTGGGTTTCTTTTATGACGGATTAGCTCGTTCGTCACGCAAAAAAGGAGACACAAGGTTAGTCGATCGTCACGGTGAAGAAATGGTTCATTGGAATGAAGATATTATAGATATTCCTCATGAGGGATTTTGGCGTGCTCATCGCTTCAAAAGATGGAATTTTGTTTCCGTTAAAAATTTAGATGAAGTAAATGAAACTTTTAAAAACGATTTTGATGATGTACGCTCTTTTAGCGATGGTATGGCTGCCGTATCAGTGCATAATCACTGGGGATATATTGATACGACAGGAAACGTTGTGATTCCGGTTATTTTTGATGAGGCATCCTGTTTCAAAAACGGTTGTGCAGCCGTAGAGATTGAGCAATATAGCGGCTTAATTGATAAAAACGGCAAGATTATTACTCTGCACTCAAAGCAAGGAAAAAATCATGGTTGAGATAAAGAATTTTCAAAAACAATTAACTGATTTTATTTCAGTAAAGAACAGGCTTCGTCAGCAATACAAATTACAATTAAAAGATTCTTGTTGTGCTAATTTTTGTAATGGTTACACCGTTGCAACGCTACCTACACAGGGTAAACACAGCGCCATTATCTTTGGAAACGGAGATTATATCGAATGTAAAAACTTCGGAGTCGATTACGTTACAAAAAATCATTTAATAGATTATATGGATACCCAAAAGGGATTGATGGATTTTGACGGAAACATCATCGTACCGGAGTGTTATTCATACGATTCTGAATGTATTACCGAACATCCTTACGAAGATGAACATTACTTTAAGATTTGTAATGATGATACCCAAAAGACTCTATGGGGATTAATGAAGGATACCGGTGAAATTTTGGCCGATTGTACATATGAAAAACTTTTTATCATCGGAAACGGCAATTTTGTAGCAGAAAAAGACCATAAATGCGGCATTATTGATATTTCAGGTCATATTGAGGTCCCATTTATCTACGACAATATTTATAACTTGAGCAATAAATATTTTTCAGCTCAAGTAAAAGGGAAATGGGGTTTGTTTACAATGGAGAATCAAACCGTAATTGAACCTCAATATCAGGCGTTATTTTTTTATGAAAATTATGGAATTGCTAAAAAAGACGGCAAATGGGGGATTATTGATCCGAAAAACAATAGTCTGACAGGTTTCATATTTTCTTATCAAGCTATTAATTTCAATCAAGCATGGCGTATTGCTTTAAGTGAATGGGATTTATATCCTGATTTGTTGCCGAGACACATTATTAAAGATCCTTCAAAACCGTTGCCTGAACTAACGGTTAATGTTTGTCAAAACGGAAAATTCGGCATCTACTCACTATTAAGCGGTGAATGCATTTTACCTGTCAAATACACCAAAATCTACGCTCAAAACCACGATCTTTTTGTGGTAAAAACAGCCAAAACCATTGAATTGCTTAACAAAAACAAAGAAGTACTGCTTGTTGAAAAGAAAACTCGGTGTTATGATATTTGCTATGCTCATGACGAAATGATAAGGCTCCGATACAAAGACGGTATTAATTTTCGTTCGCTTAACGATTTGAGTAAAGACATATTTCCCGTTAATTTAGATGAAGGATACTTTTTTTCAGAAAACCTTGCCGCCGTTGCTTTACAAGGTAATTGGGGATTTATCAATACAAGAGGTGAGGTTGTAATTCCAATGATCTTTGACAATGCTATGAATTTTTCGGAAGGAAAAGCATTTGTCAGTATTGGTAAAAGAGGAGGTTTTATCCATAAAAACGGTGAAGAACTTATATTACGCAAGATAAAAACACTCAAATTAAGTCGCAAAGGAAGCATTAACACATTACAATAAAAACAACTATAATTTTTCTTATAAATAAAATTGTAAGAATTACGTTCGTATAATAA
>CAYPIZ010000110.1:0-3875 GCA_964410935.1 uncultured Acetobacter sp.
GCCCCCTCTTATATTGACACCTTGTCGCATAATATATATTATGTCAACTCAACACACAAAAAAGGGGGCTGATACCGGTTTTCCGGGCTCTAAATCAACCTCAATTTTAGAATATAATTCTCCAAACTCTAGGCATACTAAGGCTTTCGGCATATTTTCCGGTTCAAATTTCGGGCTCTCAGGACGAGCTGATGAAAATATTTTGATAAATCATCCACGCGGAGCGATAAAATTTTATAAAAATAAAGCCGAGACTTTTTTATCTCGGCTCTAAAATCGGTTTGGAAAAGATTATTGTCCCAATTTATCTTTGGGCTTGGTTCCCCATTCCTTAACCGTCCAGTTTTTCGCACCGGCTTCTTTCTCTAACACACATACGCCACCGGTCCCGACTTTGATATCAAATTCTTCGGAGAACTTTTTAAAGTTTCCGGTCAGATACGGCGCAAAACGAATAATTCCGTTTGAACTAACCACCAGCACCGTTTTATCGGCATAATTCTTTTCCACCTCAGCGGCAAAATCTTTCCACGCCTGGATAATTCCCTCTACGGAAACATTCCACCCCTCCGGCACCACGGCAGATTTATTCCACGCGTCCATAGCGTCCTGCCCAATACGAGCAATCACCTCTTCTTCGGTCTTGGCCTCGTCAGGGCCGTAATCAATCTCCGTAAAGCGCGTATCGCTCTTCAATTCAATATCCCGATCCAACGCCGCAATCGCCAACCGCGCAGTTTCCGTTGTTCTTTTAAGCGGTGCAGCAAAAACAACACTTGGTATAAATGTACGTAATTTCAAATACTTTCCGATATTTGTACCCCGTTCCGTTTCCACCAACGGCAGATCAGTCCGCGCCCCCACGCGCAAAGGTGTCTGCTCTTTCGTAAACGTATTTCCATGACGTGCAATAATTATTCTTGTTGTCATTTTCAACCTCTTAAAACTCACCATATTTCTCAAACAGCGCTTCGGCACGCTTCAGATCTTCCGGAGAATCCACCCCGCTCATCCCTTCAAAAGCCCCGTAATCCACTTTAGCCACTTTGATTTTCATCCCGTTTTCCAGGAATCTTAACTGTTCCAAACCTTCAAGTTTTTCATAAGAACTCTCTTCCAACTCTTTGAACTTAAACAAAGAATCATATTTGTAGCCATACAGTCCGATATGCCGTAAAACCGGACTTTTAGCGGATTTTTCGCGCAATTCCGCTTCTTTTCTGATCCCCGGAATAATGTTTTTGGAAAACCACAACGCATAGCCGTTTTTATCTGCCACGCAAGTTGTCCCGGAAAACGGTGTAGACTTCTTGCTTTCACGCAATTTATCCAAGGCTTCCCAAGAAAGCTCCGTCACCGGCGTTACCAAATCAACGGTTTTATCGCTCTCAAAAGCCTTAATCAACTCTTCAATAAACCACGGCGGACAAACAGGATTATCCCCTTGAAGATTAATAATAAGTTCCGGTTTTTCACCCAAGGTTTTTACCGCCTCGCACACTCTGTCAGACCCGGTCTTACAAGCATCGGACGTCAGCAAACAAGGAACATTGTGCGCCTCACAAAAATCAACAATACGCTGATCTTCCGTTGCCACAACAATCTTTGCCTCACAATTTTTCGTACCTTTTTGTGCAATTTCAAACACACGCAACAACATTTCCTTACCGGCAATCTTGGCCAAAGGCTTACCGGGAAAGCGTGAAGATCCGTAGCGAGCCGGAATAACGACAAGGGTTTTCACCATTTTTTTTCTCCCAAATTATATACTACTTCAATATATCCCTGTTTTTTAGTGAACACGCAAGAGTTTCAGCAAAGTTTTGCACAGCGCCCTACTCTTTTTGTTCTATTTTTGTTCTAACTTTACCATCAGGCAAAAAGAAAGCCCCATAACCAACGCTACGGAGCTTCTCAAATTTAAGCTCTTTTCTTCAATGTCGGGAAAAGAATAACATCTCTCAAGGTCTGCGCACCTGTCAAAAGTTTTGCCAACCTATCCATACCCATTCCCATACCGGTTGTCGGGGCAAATCCGTAAGAGAGCGCATCAATAAAGCTGTCATCAAGCATCTGCGCCTCATCATCGCCCCCTTCTCTCTCTTCAACCTGCTTTTTGAAACGTTCCAGCTGTTCCAACGGGTTAGAAAGCTCGGAATACGCACACCCTAATTCCATACCCAGCAAATAGGTATCAAAATGTTCCACCAACCGCGGATTATCACGGTGTGTTTTTGCTAACGGAGAAATATCTTTCGGCATATCGGAAACATGTATCGGTTCAATCAAAGAAGCCTCAACTTTTTCATCAAACACTTCCTGAACCACCTTACCCCAGTTAGAACAATGATCTGCGTCCACCCCGATAGATTGCGCCAAAGCTCTGGCATCCTCTACGGTTTCCACACTCAAGAAATCCACACCGGTTTTCTGTTTAATCAAATCAATGATGGAAACTTTCGGGAACGGCTTAGAAAAGTCAATTTCATGCCCTTCCAAAACCAATTTATCCGTCCCAAACACTTTTTTAACCACAAAATTAACCAATTTGTACATCAAATCAGCCATATCGTTGTAATCACCGTAAGCCATATAAGCTTCCAAAGCCGTAAATTCCGGCACGTGATTTTTATCCAATCCTTCGTTACGGTAGTTTTTACCGATTTCAAACACTCTGTCAATACCGCCGACAACCAGCTTTTTCAAATACAGTTCCGGTGCTACACGCAAATAAAAATCATTATCCAAAGCATTGTAGTGGGTGATAAACGGTTTGGCGTTAGCCCCGCCCATAATCGGGTGAAACGTCGGTGTTTCCACCTCTAAGAACTCATTATTATTGAAAAATTCGCGTACGGCAGAAACAATTTTGCACCGTGTCAGCAAGATTTCCTTGGCTTCATCGTTGATAATCAAATCAACATAGCGCTTACGATAACGGGTTTCCACATCAGTCAATCCGTGGAATTTTTCCGGTAACGGTTCCAGAGATTTTGCAATAATATCAAACTTTTCTGCAGCGACGGAAAGTTCTCCGCGCGGTGTTCTGCGGATAAATCCGGTCACCCCGACCATATCCCCGATATCCAAACACTTCAACAGTTTCAGATTATCTTCATCCAAGTGAGATTTATGGCAAAACAGCTGAATATTCCCGCTTTTATCCTTCAAATCAATAAACATACCGTCATTTCTGACAGCCATTGCCCGTCCGGCCACGGTCACCCGATCTTCGGTATTTTCCCCGTTAGCCAAATCCTTATATTTTTCCTGCAAATCTTTTGCCAGACTATCCGGTCTAAAGCGATACGGATAAGGGTTATACCCCATTTCTTCCAACTTTGCCAATTTATTCAAGCGGCTTTGTCTCTGTTCACTGATTTCTTCGGTCATCTTAATTCCTGTCTTTTAATAAAGTTCAATTTACCGGCACTTATACCACAGCCGATAAATTTTGCAAGTTTTTTTCTGTGTAATTAGCGGAATTTCCATACCACGCTGCAAGTGTTATTCGGACAATTACAAATCGTGGCCAATTTATCGGATGCAATGTAAGGGGCATCACTTTTCATGAAAATATTACGGGATTTAACGTCACTTTGCTTCATTCCCGGGTAGATTTCATCAAGCACACCGCTCGGAGTCGGGTTAGGATACCCGGCAACGGCAATCAGCATATCACCGCCATTTCCGTTCCAATCCAAACGGATAAGCCCTTCACACCCCATCCGACTAACCCCTTGAAAGGCAATTTCGAAACAATCGTTATTGTTCGTAGGTGATGAAGAAGAATAAAACATATCCACCCCACCCATATACGGATTTAAGGCATCCCGTTGTCCTTCTTTAAACATTGCCTTCGGGATAAGCCCCAT
>CAYPIZ010000111.1:0-3846 GCA_964410935.1 uncultured Acetobacter sp.
GCTTTCATCACCCAAACTTGCCGTAGCGGATAAAATTCTTGCTTTGAAACCGTTGGCCAATTCCACCGGTTTTTCATCGCTACCGTCTGCAAAATTTCTGTTTTTCCTTATAGCCTTGAAAAAGGCCGGAAAATCAAACTTTAATAAAGCCAGCGTAATTTCTTTGATATTTTTAGGTGATTCAATAAAGTTTTTATCTCTTCTCCGGACAGGATCTCCTAGGTCCCCCCCGTCATATTCCAGGTACTTATAAGGAACATAATCCACTTTATAGCTGTCACTATCCGTTTGCGGAGTTAATTTAGGATCTTTAACGGCATACTCGCCATCTGCAGCAATTATCGGAGCATCATCTGGGAAAATCTCCAGACCATGAACATCCTTTTCCAACGTATCCACAAAATAATTATAGCGCCTTTGCAGGGAAATCAAAACTCGCATCCAATCACCCACCATATATAAAGTTTCATCCTTAGTGGTTGGGTAAATTTTTTTTAATAAAGGGGTTACGTCTTCTTTGATTTTTCCGTCTTTATAAGCTCTATCTACCAATTTATAGGCAATATACAAACGCACAAGTTCATTACTGCTTTTTATGAGCGGTATCTGTTTTCCCTTTTCATCATAAAGGACTTCCCCGTTATACTTATCAAATGCTTGATAAATTTCTTCCAAACCGGCTTGAAAATTTTCAACCGGCTTTGCTTGCGCACTATTGAAAAACAGTAATGCACACCCTATATAAAATAAAGAATAAAACAGACTTTTTTTCATAACTTTGCTGTTGATTTAATAAAAGTTTAGTGTATGAATAGAGTTATTATCACGGTTTAGCTCAAAAGGCAATAACCATTTTTAGGAAAGACACAACGGAAATGCGCAAAAAAACCTCAGATACTCAAAATGATGATCACAGCACTTCTTGGGATTTGATGTGGGAGGATTCTTTGAGCGCGCCTATAGAAAAAGACATTGATAAGTTACAGAAACAACTTAAAAATGCCGCATCAGACACGGATAAAAACCTCAAAAAGGAATCTTTGGTCGGCAAGTTTTTGGTTTTTATAGGGCAGACTGATGATCCGATGTTTGATAAAGCCGTTGTTTATGTTACAGAAGTCGGAGATAACGGGACTGTTCGTGGTGTGATCATAAATAAGTTAATGTTCGGTTCTGCCGCTATTGAATGTAAAACAGGGGAAAATATGCCCTCAAAGATGAAAGAAATTTATGCGGATTTATACCAAGGCGGGCCGGAAAATCAAGCACACGGTTTTGTTTTGTTCCCAACAAAAGATAATAAAATTAATGATCCGTTTTCCACCGTGTTGGGTGATGTTTCCGTGTCAACTTCTTTTGGCGTATTGCAGGATATTTTGGATGGGGAAGGCCCTGCCCGCAAATTGATTGCTATGGGACATTGTCTTTGGAAAAGAGGCGAACTGGAATGGGAAATTTACAACAACAAGTGGTTAGTTACCCCAGGACGGCTTGATATTTTGTTTGATACAAGTTTGGAACAGCGTTGGGAAAAAGCAAGAGAAGCTTCCAATTTGGATTTGACGACATTTATTCATCAAAGCGGTTTGGCTTAGTATTTCACGGTTAGGTAAATCATATCTTCTTCATCACGACGGGAGAGAACTTCCGCAGTGCGATAGAGTTCAGCCAATTTTTCACCATTGGCAGCGGATATTTTTATTTCTTGCGTCTCATGACCGGTGCATTTATCCAGTTTGAGGGATAAAATATCTAAAAGTTGATGAATTCCCTCCCCTGTGAGACCTGAAACACAAACGGTTTTAGCATTCTTTTGTTTGAGTTTGGTTTTATGCTCCGGATCCAGCAGATCAATTTTATTAAAAACTTCAATATAGTTTTCTTCATATTCAATTTTTGCCAATCCTAATTCATGCAAAACGGCAAGCACATCATCCCGTTGTTCTTTGGCATGCGGATTGGCACAATCTATAACGTGGACGATGATATCTGCTTTCAAGACCTCTTCTAAAGTCGCTCTAAAGGCCATAACAAGCTCATGCGGAAGATTGGAAATAAAGCCAACCGTATCGGAAAGAATGACCTCTTTATTCCCTTTCAGTTTAATTTTGCGCAACGTAGGATCCAACGTTGCAAAAAGCATATCTTCGGCAAAAACTTTCGAATCGGTTACGGTATTAAATAAGGTGGACTTTCCGGCATTGGTGTAACCGACAAGGGCAACTGTCGGATACGGCACTTTGACACGGGCAGCACGTTGAATGGATCTGGTTTGTTTGATTTTTTCCAAATCTTTTTTAATCTTCAAGATACGGGTATCTAAGGCTCGTCTATCCAATTCCTTTTGAGTTTCCCCAGGACCTCCCAAAAAACCACCGCCGCCGCGTTGACGTTCCAAGTGTGTCCAACTCCGCACCAGACGCCCACGTTGATACGTCAGATGAGCTAATTCCACTTGCAATTTACCTTCTTTGGTTTGGGCACGGCGACCAAAGATTTCCAAAATGACAGCCGTACGATCTATCACCTTGCAAGCGAGTGCTTTTTCCAAATTACGCTGTTGGATTGGCGTTAAGACTCCGTCTACCACCAACAATTCGGCCTCTGCCGTTTCACATTGCGCTTTTAATTTGTTTACCGTACCGGAGCCAAATAGCGTAGCAGCACTGGTTTCATTAATTTTGATAATATCAGAAAAAACGACCTCCTGCCCCATAGCTATAACCAAACCCTCGGCTTCTGCTTTACGAAAAAGGATATCTTCTTCTGTATATGTGGTGCGAGGTGCTTTGACTATCGGACAAACGACGGCCGTTTTTGTTTTTCTGTCTTTTTCAATAACAATCAAGATTTAGTCTTCAACTACGTCAATCGGTGTTGCCGGCATAATGGTTGACACAGCGTGTGTATAAACAAGTTGAGTGTGTCCGTCACGGCGTAACAACAGTGATGAATTATCAAACCAGGTGACAACACCTTGCAACTTTACCCCGTTAATCAGAAAAACGGTTACAGAAACTTTTTTATCCTTGATATCATTTAAAAAATCAACTTGTGCATTTGTAGTCATTTTCTACTTCCTTATTACATTCTTCTTACATTTTTCAAGATCAAATGCCGACGGCGACGAACCCCTCCTATCAGCACGTGAGTACTTTTATACTCAATAAAGTTAATATTATCTAAAGCCCTAAAAAAAACAATCTATTTTTATTTTTATACCCAAAAAATCAATAACATAGCATTATTTTGCCCAGTATTCAAGGCGGACAAAGCTTTTGCGGGGTTGTGTATAACCTATTTCTTAGAAAATACTACTTGAAATATTGTCGTGTACATGTTAGCTTTAGGGAAGTTGCATATATTTATGTCCAAAAATTAATTAATTAACAATTATTAACATGGAAAAAAATGTTTCCTATTGCAATGATACCTCTCAAATGACGTATCGGCAGTCAAGACAAACGAGAAAGGATGAAGCAGCTCCTACACAACAGGAAGTCTGCAGTGTTGAATCTCCTAATGCTTCGGATCTCATAAGCGATGAGCCCGTTGACGAAAGTGTATCTGACGATGAAGTTGTGTCAGAGTCCGTTGAAGACATTTTGTTTTCAGTCCCCGAAGATATTGAGGACTACGAGGATGAGACCTTTTACGGCCAGCCCAAAGTGAAGTTTGATTCACAATGGAGCTTCATTGCTCTGCTTGATAAGCAGGACTTTGTAAATTACATAAAAGAGCACTGTGCATTTTCTGAAGATATGCAGGATAACCTGTTTAACTTCGGTACGGTGGATCAAATCTCCGCTTTTTTAACATACGGCGGAACGCTTTGTCCTAAGTATG
>CAYPIZ010000112.1:0-3766 GCA_964410935.1 uncultured Acetobacter sp.
AAAAAAATCTTTAAACTGGAAGAGCAGAGTCTCTCTGGTTAAATCTAATTTTAATTTTAAGGATATTTATAAATGTCAGATGTGAAAATGAAAATGATGGATGGTAACGAAGCGGCCGCTTCCGTTGCTCACCGCATGAATGAAGTCTGCGTTATTTACCCGATTACCCCGTCTTCTCCGATGGGTGAATGGGCTGATGCGTGGTCCGCAGCTAAACAAAAAAACCTCTGGGGAGTTGTTCCTTACGTTCAAGAGATGCAGTCTGAAGCTGGTGCAGCCGGTGCTTGCCACGGTTCTTTGCAAGCAGGTGCTTTAACTACCACCTTTACTGCTTCTCAAGGGTTGCTGTTAATGATCCCGAATATGTACAAAATCGCCGGCGAACTTTCTCCATTTGTTATGCATGTGGCTGCTCGTTCTTTGGCTTACCATGCTTTGTCTATTTACGGAGATCACTCCGATGTTATGGGCTGCCGTCAGACAGGTTTTGCAATGCTTTGCTCAAACTCAGTCCAAGAAGCAGGTGATATGGCTGCTATAGCACAAACATCTACATTACGTTCACGCGTTCCTTTTATGCACTTCTTTGACGGTTTCCGTACTTCTCACGAAATCAAAAAGGTAAAACTCCTTTCTGATGATGATTTACGTGCAATGTTGGAAGGTGTTGACTATAAGTTTAATGTAAAACACGCTCTGCGTCCGGAAGCTCCGGTTATCCGCGGAACAGCTCAAAACCCTGATGTTTTCTTCCAAGGTCGTGAAGCATGCAACAAATACTACGATGCCGTAGAAAATATTGTTGCTGAAGAAATGGAAAAATTTGCTAAAATTACCGGTCGTACATATCACGTTGTTGATTATGTTGGTGCTGCTGATGCAGATAATGTTATTGTTGTTATGGGTTCTGGTGCTGAAACAGTTGAAGAAGCAATTGAATATTTAAATGCTCATGGGGCAAAATTAGGTGTTGTAAAAGTTCACCTGTATCGTCCATTCCCAACAAAATCATTCTTAAAGGCTTTACCAAAAACTGTTAAACATGTTTCTGTTTTGGATAGAACTAAAGAATCCGGTTCTTTAGGTGAACCTTTGTATTTGGATGTTGTAACTGCATTATCTCAAGCTTTCTCTAATGGGGAAATTGCCACCTTGCCGAAGATTGTTGGCGGACGTTATGGTTTGTCTTCTAAAGAATTTACTCCGGCTATGGCTAAAGCTGTTTTTGACAATGCCGTATCTGCAAAGCCGATTAACGGTTTCAGTGTTGGTATCACAGATGATGTCACACATAAATCTTTACCTTATGATGAAAGCTTTGATGTTGAACCTGATGATGTCGTTCGTGCTGTATTCTTTGGTTTAGGTGCAGATGGTACAGTTGGTGCAAACAAGAACTCTATTAAAATTATTGCTGAAGATGCCGGTAAATACGGCCAGGGCTATTTTGTATATGACTCCAGAAAGTCCGGCTCTATGACAACATCTCACCTGCGTTTTTCTGATAAGCCGATTCGTTCAGCTTACTTGGTAAATAAAGCAGATTTTGTAGCTTGTCACCAATTCCAATTTATGAATAAGGTAGATATTCTCCACATTGCCAAAGATGGGGGAACATTCTTATTGAATGCTCCGTATTCTCATGAAGATGTATGGAATCATTTGCCGATAGAAGTTCAAGAGCAGATTATTTCTAAAAAATTGAAATTCTATACAATCAATGCTGTTGAAGTTGCTCGTGCAACAGGTATGGGACAACGTATTAATACCATTATGCAGGCTTGCTTCTTTGCAATTTCTAATATTTTGCCGAAAGATGAAGCTATTGCCCAGATTAAAGCAGCTATTAAGAAAACATATTCAAAGAAAGGCGATGCTATTGTTCAAAAGAACTTTGCGGCCGTTGATGAATCTTTGGCTCACATGTTTGAGGTTAAATATCCTGATCATGTAACTTCTACACACCATCGTTTAGCTCCGGTTCCGGCTGATGCGCCTGAATTTGTTCAAGGTCTGACAGCTAAGTTAATCGCAGATAAAGGTGATAGCATTACAACATCAGAATTGCAGTCTGTAGTTGACGGTACATGGCCGACAGCAACAACTCAGTTTGAAAAACGTTGTATTGCAACGGAAATTCCTGTATGGGATCCTGAAACATGTATCCAATGTGGTAAGTGTTCTATCGTATGTCCGCATGGTGTTATCCGTATGAAAGTTGCCGATGATGCAGAGTTAGCTAAAGCTCCGTCAACCTTAAAACGTGCTGATTACAAAGGTAAAGAATTTGCTGGAAAGAAATTTATGTTGCAAATTTCTGCTGAAGACTGCACAGGATGTGGTTTGTGTGTTTCTGCCTGCCCGGCTAAAAACAAGGCAAATCCGGAATTACATGCTATCAATATGGATCACATTGAAAACCATCTGGATGCAGAAATTGCTAACTGGAAATTCTTTGAAACATTGCCTTATGTTAAGAGAACAGACGTTGTGAAGAATTTACCGAAGACAACACAGATGATTCGTCCGTTATTTGAATTTTCTGGTGCTTGTGCCGGTTGTGGTGAAACACCGTATATCAAATTGCTGACACAATTGTTTGGTGATCGCATGGTTGTTGCCAATGCAACTGGATGTTCTTCTATTTATTCAGGAAACCTCCCGACCACTCCGTATTGTAAGGATGAAAAGGGGCACGGACCTGCTTGGGCAAACTCTTTGTTTGAAGATAATGCCGAGTTCGGTTTAGGTATGCGTGTTTCTATTGATCACGAAGAAGTTCAAGCCAAAGCATTGTTAGAAGGCTTGAAGGATCAGTTGGGTGATATAGCAGAAAAGATTTTGGCAAATCCACAATCTACAGATGCAGAAATTGACACTCAACGCGAATATGTTAAAGAGTTGCGTGCTAAATTAGCCACAATCAAGAGCGAAGAAGCTGATCACTTGAGCAAGGCTGCAGATTACCTCATCAAGAAGTCCGTATGGATTATCGGTGGTGATGGTTGGGCTTACGATATTGGCTTTGGCGGATTGGATCATGCAATTGCCTCCGGACGTAATGTAAACATTCTGGTTGTTGATACCGGCGTATATTCTAATACAGGTGGTCAACAGTCAAAGGCTACTCCAATGGGCGCATCTGCTAAGTTTGCAACTTCCGGTAAAGAATTACCGAAGAAAGATTTGGCTATGATTGCTATGTCTTATGGTAATGTTTACGTTGCGCAAGTTGCAATGGGTGCTAACGATTCGCAGGTTATTAAAGCCATGAATGAAGCGGAAGCCTATGATGGTCCTTCTTTAATTATTGCATACTCACACTGTATCAACCAAGGTCTGAATATGGCTGAAGGTTTGTTACACCAAAAAGATGCAGTAGAGACCGGGTCTTGGCCGTTGTATCGTTATAATCCGGAAAACATCAAAGAGGGCAAGGCTCCGTTGACGTTGGATTCTAAAGCTCCGAGCAAACCGTTAAGTGACTATATGTCTAGCGAAACGCGTTTCCAGGTAGTAAATAAGATGAATCCGGAACGTTATTCTACTTTGTTGAACAAGGCACAAGAAGGGGTGAATGAAAAACGCTCACTCTTGGAACATATGTCTCAATACAAATAAGCATAACGCCAAAAAAATAGAGCAGGGGAAGGCAACTTCCCCTGCTTTTTTGTATTCCGAAAACCACGTGCTAGACTCGTGATTTTCAAACACAATAAAAAAGGGATTGTGATCAATCCCTTTTTCATCAACTCCTCTTAGAAAG
>CAYPIZ010000113.1:0-3693 GCA_964410935.1 uncultured Acetobacter sp.
TCTGATTGAAATTGTTGCTTTGAAAAAAGAAAACTTAAAACTTCAATTATTTTAGAATTTTCAATTGCATAGGTTAATAAATCATACATATATGTCCATCTGCTAGCTGCACCGCTCCAAGGATACTCTACATCTAGTCCAAATTTACAAGAAATATCACATATATTAGGACCACTCAAATACGGCATTTTAATCTTAATACCTTCTTTTTCTCCAAATGTCTCATCACCATCTAAAATGGCAATAATTTCTTTTTCTAAAAGATGCTCATATATTTTATAGTCACAATTCATGGTATCTATCTATACATATCCGAATTTTCTTCAAAGTTTTCAACCTGTTCCATAACCTTTTTAAATACTTCAGGGCTATATTGCGGAGGGTATCCGTTTTTAATCAAGCAGATTTTGATATCCAGTTTTAATTGATTCCTGACATTTCTATTATTCAGCCAATCGGCAAATGATGACTTTGTATCAATAAGTTCCTTAATTTTCTTGGCCAAGGCTTTGCATTTGTCGTTGACTGTAATACCGTTTTCTTCCTTGTCTTTACCATATTCAAAATTGTAGTGATTGCGTAAAGCCATTAAAATATCGTAAAATGCTTTTTCTTCAAAAGTTAGGCCCAATTTTCTAAAGCTTTCTCTATTTTCGTTCATTTGTTTCAAAATAGACAAAGCCTGCTCAGTTGCGTTTTGAATAATATCCTCAGAAGCCATTTCTTGTGTTTCTCCGGCTTCTTCAGCGGTTAAATGCTTGCGCCTTTCGTGATATTCTTTGATCGTTTTTTCAAGCAGTTCTTCAAATGTTTTTGCAGCTACCTGGTTTGTTTTGCCATATTCACTGATTTGTTTGCGAAGCATTTTAATTAAAATTTCCAATTTTGTCGCTGGCATTTTAACACTAGAGAGTTTTTCAAAGAATTCCGGAGAGAAAATATCTTCTTCTTCGCCGCTTTCTAACACACTTTCAACTTTACTATATTTCAGGGCTTCTTCAACCATTCCGGCTACAGCGCGATTCATTGTTTCCGTATCCACTTCAGTTTTGCCGCTCATTTTACGGACAAAACCGGCGACTGCCATGAAACATTGCGCCAAAGCTGTTTCTTCATCTTCCAAATCACCTGATGGCTGACAAACGTCAAATGCAGCACGCATTCTTTTAACGGTATTTAAAAAGTATGTTTTGAAGCCGACCTTTTGAATTTTATGATTTACTTCTTGTTTGAGCTCTGCGGTTGCCGTAAAAACATATTCTGCGGCTTTTGCTAACAAAGTATATCGGTTAATTGGGTCACACTCCGGGTTAAGAAACGGAGCTAAATCATAGTCAGCAAACAAGTATTTTAGCGCGTTGAGTTCATCTCTAAATACCGTCGTTGCTTGTGCTATGTCGTCCTCAGTCGGCGCGACGGAAGTATTACCGCCGTATATTTTCATAGCCTCCCGCATATTATTACGAATACCGATATAATCAATAATCATACCATAATCTTTACCGGGATACTTTCTGTTCACGCGACTAATTGTTTGGATGAGCAGATGTTTTTGTAATGGTTTATCATTATACAGATAGGTTAGAGCAGGTACATCAAATCCTGTAATCCACATATCTACCACAATCACAATGCGAAAATTAGAATTTTCCTGCTTAAAAGCAATATCCAAATCTTCTGAGCGCGCACTGTTTCTAACTCCGCCTAAATAGTTATACATTTCGGCTTCATCATTATTTCCCACGCTAGCGACCATGGCCATAAACGGCATAGGAGTGAGTCCTTGTAATTGTTCCTCTGAAAATTGCGTATCATCAGGAGTCTTTTTCTCTTCAAACCATTCTGGATGTCGCGTCTGAAATTTTTTCAACAATGCGTAGGCAATTTGTCGATTAGAACATACAATCATGGCTTTCTGAACCCGATTAGGGTCTTTTTCACACGCTTCCGTATAGTGCGTATAAATATCGTCAGCCAGACGCTCCAAACGGGATGGCTCTCCTAAAATGACTTCCATTGAGCTCATCGCTTGTTTACTGGCATTCAGATCCTCAGCCGTTGCTCCTTCATCAGCACATTTGCGATAATATTGCTCAATTTCATCCACTTTTTTCTCATCCAATAAAACTTTGGCAATGCGTGGATGATATTTAATCGCTACGGTCAAACCGTCTGCAACAGCCTGATCCATTGTATAGCGATCAATTTCTGCACCAAATGTCTGATAAGTTTCTGCAATAGGTGTTCCCGTAAACCCGACAAATGTGGCATGCGGAAAGGCCTCTCGCAAAACTTTGGCATACGGCTTAGAAATCATTGCTTTCATATTATCATCGGCATCTCTGCTAAATTGGATGGTTTTTGCGTGTTCTAATTGAGTTCTATGAGCTTCATCCGAAAAACAAATGATATTCCGACGTTCATTAATCAACCCGATAGGATCATCTGCCCGATCGCAGAATTTTTGAATGGTGCAAATATAAAAACCGCCGCTTTCCCGTATGGCAAGTTCTTCTCTTAATTGTCTACGGTTTCTGACAACGGAAACAGTGCCTAAATTTAAGAATTCAGTGCTTTTTGTAAAGAGCTTAGCCCCTTGCTTTTGCAATTCTTCTCTATCCACAATCAAAATAATTGTTGGTGATCCGATTTCGGCAATATGTGTACAGCGTAAAGCAAGCTGGCGTGCCAAAAATGCCATTGTATAGGTTTTTCCACATCCGGTTGCGCCAAAATATGTTCCACCTTGCCTGCTGTGAGTTTCAATGGATTTAGCAATGCTTTCGCGCAAAAGTCGAGATGCAAAAAATTGTGGATAGCGGCAAACGATTTCACATTCATCACTATCATAGATTTCATCTTGAAAATAGATATAATCTCTAAAAATTTCCAGAAACCGAGCCGGCGAGTATACACCTTTAATCATTGTCTGTGTTTCGGCAAACGGCGATGAAGATACTTTATCACCGTCATTAACACGTCGCCATGCGTAAAAATGTTCATACAGTGTACGCACGGTTCCTAGCCGTGTTTTAACGCCGTCTGAGATACAAGCCAAAGGACAATAATGTAGCAGGTGGGGAATGTCGCGCCAATAACGTATATTGATTTGCTCCCAAGCATCATAGATAGTAGCATGTGCATCAGCAGGATTTTTGAGTTCTATCACACACAAAGGCAACCCATTGACAAACAGCAAAATATCCGGACGCCGATTTTCTTTTTGGCCGGCATTTGTGTATTCCACACTAAACTGATTCACTGCCCGAAAAATATTGTTCTCCGGATGCTCAAAATCTATCAGCAAAATCGGTTCCAGCCTCACTTTTCCATCACTATGAGAAAATCGCACGCCTTCTATCATCCATTTATAGACTTTGTGTAATGTAGAAAACTCGCTGGCACTTCCTACCAAACGCACGGTATTAAGAACTTGACAAACTTCATCAGAGGTGAGATCCGGTGCCGTTTTGGCTATAAAATTCTGCAGATCCTCAGCAATCAAAACATCTCTTTTGGTAGAACGCAAGATATTATTTCCGGCAGTGTATTGCCAACCTTCTTGTGCCAAAAATTCCAAGAAAGCACATTCGTATTCGGACTCACAATATTTACCGTTATATTCTTGCAGTTTTACCATGAATTAAGCCTCCTTTGTAGCCTCTTTAATAGAGCCTTTTATAAGAATAGGAC
>CAYPIZ010000114.1:0-1470 GCA_964410935.1 uncultured Acetobacter sp.
AAGCAATTGTTTGAAACGGTTCTTTCTCCCAAATCACAATCTTTCAACGAAGCCGTCTTGCTTGAATATCCGCGCAAAGGCCTCTGGATTATCGGCTTTTTGGCCGGCAAAACCGAGGGCGAACTTGCCGAACGTTTTGGTGAACAAAAAATGGTAAGCGTTTTCGTCCCCACCACCCCAAACCCGACATCCGGCTTTTTGATTATGGTACCGGAAACCGACATCATCAAATTGGATATGAGCGTGGAAGATGCCCTCAAATACACCGTTTCCTGCGGTATTGTCGGCCCGGAAGAAAAAAGCGAACTCACACACCATAAAAAAGATTGACAAACAGGGCCTGACGTATTCTAATAACTGCAGGAGCAACCTTTTGCTCTGTGTGGATTTAACCTTACTTGTCCGACACCTGATAGGACTAAAACGGAGAAAATTTATGATAAGAACTGCTGAATACGTTTCCCTCGGTCATCCTGATAAGATTGCCGATTACATTTCCTGTGCGCTTTTGGATGCCTGCTTAAAACAAGACAAAGCCGTCCGCTATGCCGTGGAAGTTATGGTAAAAAACAACACCGTAATTTTAGGCGGTGAGATTTCCGGTAACATCACCCTCAAGCATCTGCGCAAGATTGTCAAACAAGCACTGCGGGATATCGGGTATGATGAACACTACGCCACGCTCTGGGGCGATGACGCCATCAACATCAACACCCTCACCATTAAAAACCTCATCTCTGCCCAATCTGCAGAAATTGCCCAAGGGGTCAATGCCGACGGCTGGGGCGATCAAGGGGTGTTTGTCGGCTTTGCTCAAAAAGGGGAAGGCCTGCTCAATCCGGAGCTTTATCTGGCCAAGAAACTCAACAATGCCCTTTATAACAAAGCCCGCACGTCAGATAACCTCGGGCTGGATATCAAAACCCAAATTACCCTTGATGATGACGGTAATATTGCCACCGCCATTGCTGCCGTTCCCATGCGTCGGGCGGAAGATCTCACTTCTTTTATCACGGCGACATTAGGCCAAACCCCAAAACGGATTATCGTCAACGGGACCGGTATTTACAAAACCCATTCTTCCATTGCGGATTGCGGGATAACCGGACGCAAGCTTGCCTGTGATTTTTATTCCACCGCGTGTGCTGTCGGTGGGGGCAGCCCGTGGACCAAAGACCCCAGCAAGGCGGATCTCACCTTAAATCTTTATGCCCGCCAACTCGCCGTGCAAAACCTCAAAGACAACGATTCCTGCTTTGTGTACCTGTCTTCCTGTATTGGCCGTTCCGAACTGCCGAGTGCTCTGGTCAAAACTTATAAAAACGGGAAGGAGCACACACGCGAACTTTCATTAGAATGCAGTCCGTTAAAACTCATCACCGCCTTAAAGCTTAACCGCCCGATTTACCGCAAACTTTGCCAAACCGGCCTGATGAATTACTTCAACACCAAAGGAAATCCTGTGTTTTA
>CAYPIZ010000114.1:1570-3653 GCA_964410935.1 uncultured Acetobacter sp.
TCTTCCTTTTTTTATGGAAAAATCAAAAAAAAGATAAAAAAACGGCTTCAACCCTTGCACCGGCGTTTTGCACTCCCTATATAAGTGAACAGAAAGAAGTATAACATTAAAAGGAATTTTAAAATGAGCAATAAAGTATTAGGTATTGACTTAGGTACCACAAACTCCTGCTTTGCCATTATGGAAGGCGGAGAGCCCAAAGTGCTTGAAAACTCCGAAGGTGCCAGAACAACACCGTCCATGGTTGCCTTTACGGATACGGATCGTCTGGTTGGTTATCCGGCAAAACGTCAAGCCGTCACCAATCCGGAGAACACCTTGTTTGCCATCAAGCGTTTAATCGGCCGTCGTTTTGACTCTGCCGAAGTAGAGAAAGACAAGGGTCTGGTTCCGTTCAAAATCGTTCCGGGTGATAACGGCGATGCTTGGGTAGAAGTTAAAGGTACAAAATATGCTCCTTCACAAATTTCCGCCATTGTTTTGCAAAAGATTAAAGACTTTGCCGAAAGTTATTTAGGTGAAAAGATTGAGAAAGCCGTTATTACCGTTCCGGCATATTTTAACGACTCTCAACGTCAAGCCACCAAAGATGCCGGTAAGATTGCCGGTTTGGAAGTTCTGCGTATCATTAACGAGCCGACCGCTGCTGCTCTGGCTTACGGTATGGATAAAAAGGCTTCCGGTACGATTGCCGTATATGACCTCGGTGGTGGTACATTTGATATCTCCATTTTGGAAATCGGCGACGGTGTATTTGAAGTAAAATCCACCAATGGTGATACATTCCTCGGTGGTGAAGACTTTGACCAGCGTTTGGTAAACTATCTGGCAGACGAATTCAAGAAAGAAAACAACATTGATCTAAAGACGGATCGTCTGGCTCTGCAACGTTTGAAAGAAGCTGCCGAAAAGGCCAAGATAGAACTTTCTTCCACCACACAGACAGAAATCAACCTGCCGTTCATCACAGCCGATATGAGCACCGGTACCCCAATCCCGAAGCACTTAAACATGAAGTTGACTCGTGCCAAATTGGAATCCATCGTTGAAGATTTGATTGAACGCACGGTAGAACCTTGCAAAAAGGCTATGGCCGATGCCGGTGTAAATCCGTCAGACATCAGCGAAGTTATTTTGGTTGGTGGTATGACCCGTATGCCGAAAGTTCAAGAAAAGGTAAAAGAGATCTTCAACAAAGAACCGCACAAAGGTGTAAACCCGGATGAAGTTGTGGCTGTTGGTGCTGCTATTCAAGGCGGTGTTTTGATGGGCGATGTCAAAGACGTTCTGTTGCTTGATGTAACACCGTTGTCTTTGGGTATTGAAACATTAGGCGGTGTGTTCACACGTTTGATTGACCGTAACACCACAATCCCGACCCGTAAATCTCAAGTATTCTCCACGGCAGAAGACGGCCAGACCGCAGTAACGATTCGCGTTTTCCAAGGCGAGAGAGAGATTGCCGCTCACAACAAGCTGTTAGGTCAGTTTGATTTGGTTGGTATTCCGCCTGCACCACGCGGTATGCCGCAAATTGAAGTTACCTTTGATATTGACGCCAACGGTATTGTAAACGTTTCCGCCAAAGATAAGGCCACCAACAAAGAGCAAGCCATCCGCATTCAGGCTTCCGGCGGTTTGTCCGATGCCGATATTGAAAAGATGGTAAAAGATGCTGAAGCCAATGCCGAAGCCGATAAGAAGAAAAAGGAATTGGTTGAAGCCAAGAATCAGGCAGAAGGCTTGATCCACACCACAGAAAAGACCTTAAAAGAAAACTCCGATAAGATTTCTTCTGCGGATAAAGAGGCCATTGAAAACGCCATCACCGCTTTGAAAGGTGTTGTTGACGGCGAAAATACCGATGCCATCAAAGAAAAATCCGATGCTTTAATGCAGGCTTCCTTAAAATTAGGCGAAGCAATGTATAAAGCACAAGGGGCTGCTGCCGGTGCACAAGGTGCCGAACAGGGCGCTCCTGAAGCGGAAAAGAAAGACGATAACGTTGTTGATGCAGACTTTGAAGAAGTTAAGTAATCCGCAACGAATCTCCTAACCCAGCCCCCACCTCGGGGGCTTTTTT
>CAYPIZ010000115.1:0-3652 GCA_964410935.1 uncultured Acetobacter sp.
CTCATCACCTTGGTCATTAGTTCGCTGTAATTGCTGACGACGTCGTACTGTATTTCTTCGTTGCTGATTGCGGCGAAGTGTTTACGAGCGCAGTTGATTTTCGCGCTTTCAATCTCTCGTAATTCCAGAGAGTTCATAGAGCCTTTGGTTTCAGCGATAAAATAAACGTGTTTGATATGCTCTTTATCAAAAGCAATGGCCCAGTCCGGATTATATTTTCCCACCGGTGTTGAGATATAAAAGCCTTTCGGGAGTTTGACATAAACAACTACGTCCTGACTTTCTTCCAATTGGGTGGCAAACTCTTGTTCCTTGCTGGAATCATACACTAAATGGTCATAAATACTCTTTGTGGCTACCATTGTGTTAACGCCGAGTTTTCCTTTAAGTGTCGGTTCGGTGAAAATATCGGTACTATAAACACCGTCTGCGCCGTCAATTTTGTTATAAGCAATATGTTGTACAATAAGTGTTGCCTTTTGCTCATTGATAAGTTGCGCGGCCTTGATGATAAACTCTTCCGGATTTTGTTTGAATTGGTCAAATACACACTTTTCTATTCCGGTTAAAATCTTCACGATACACTCGCGTGTCAAACCTGTTTCGTCAACTAACTTGCCTATTAAGTCGTATTTAATGTTTGTCCCTTTTGAGCTGATGATTTCTATTTTAGATTGGTTCGGTTTTGTTTCAAAAGCCGTTCCTTCAAGCAAAGCCTGTTTGGATTCAATAGATTTCATTGCGCCTTCGGTGATTTTGACATAGATTTTTGAGACTTCCAATTTACCGTTTAAGGCTCTCACGGCATTATCAATCAACTCTTGTCCGTCAAAATCTACGGCGTAAATAGATTTGACATTGATTTTTTTCCATAAGGACAAGAACTCTTTTTTATCCAATGCGCCGTCTTTGAGTTTAATCTCTACATTACCGGCGTGGGCATTCTCGGGCATCATACCTTTAATATCGTAAATTGTATCCAGGATCTTGACAATGCTTTCGCCACAATCTTTCACTTCTTCCGGAAGATTTAGGGTGCCGGCTTTTTTATCTTTATAATATTGTTCGGTTAAAGCACCGGCATCGTCCACATAATCCTGTCTGACGAGGTGATTATAGAGTTTTCTGGCTAAAGCCTTATCAACAATTTGAGTTTCTCCGTTTTCTGTGGTAATCACTTTGCCCTCAAACAGTTCTGCCGTCACTTCTTTCGGCCTGTCGGTAATGATTTCGGCAAGTTCATTTTGTAAAGCGGTTGCGAAGTTTTGATAAGATTCATTGGCAATGACCGTCAGGGTATTGATCTCGTGAACCTTTTCGCCTAGAACAGACTCATCCATTCTGTCGCCGTTCTGGTTAACCGCAAGCCTTAATCCGCGGCCGATTTCCTGACGTTTGCGAATGGTTGCGTCGCTTTCTTTTAAGGTACAGATTTGGAAAACATTCGGATTATCCCAACCTTCTTTTAATGCCGAGTGCGAAAAAATAAAGCGAACAGGTTCGGCTCTGTCAAGCAGACGCTCTTTGTTTTTCATAATCAAATCGTAAGCATCCGTATCATCGGATGAGGTTGAGCCGCGTTTGAGTTCGGAGTTTATAGCACGTCCGCTTTTCTTATCAATGGAAAAATAGCCGGCGTGTGTTGCTTCCGGCGTAATGCCTTTCAGATAGCGCAAATAGTCGTCATCACCGAGTTCGCCGACATAATGGTCCAGAATGCGTTGATATTCTTCTTCAAAAATATGGGCATAAATGCCTTTTGCGTCGGGTTGGTCATAGTCTTTATATTTTGCGACTTCATCAATAAAGAACAGCGAAAGGACTTTAATGCCGTCATTATACAACTGTCTTTCACGTTCTAAATGGCTCAAAATCGTCTCGCGGATTTGAATCCGTCTGATTTGATTTTCGTCTGTTTTAGAACCCAACACTTCGCCGACTTCAATTTTGATACCGTTTGAAAGTTCAACAAAGTTTGCGCCGTCTCTACCGTCAATTCGGCTGATGGTATAGCCTTTGTATTCTTCCAAATTGCCGGATTGCTGATACAGGCTAAACCCTTCGTTGACAATGCGTGTTGTCTTTTTGATACCGCTTGCGCCTTTGGTATTAAACTCTAAAGTCGCAGTCGGATTTTTCTCTTGTGAAAGATTGATGCTCTGTAAATACATATAACCGTCCGTTCCGCTTGAACCGGAAACGGTAATTCCTTTCACCGCAATTTTTTTGACCAGCTTTTTGTTGTATGCCTCCATAGCGTCAAGGCGATACACCATATTATAAGGGTTTTTGTGGGTTGCGGAATAACCGATTGTCATTAAAGGCTCAAACTTTTTGATAGAAGCCAACGTTGTCGGCCCCAAAACGGATTGCGGTTCATCAACAATCAAGATCGGGTTGGTCTTGGCAATAATATCAATCGGGCGACGGGAGCGGAATTCATCAAGTTTCATATCAATTCTTCGGGCATCTTTACCCTTGGCATTAAAGGCTTGCGAATTGATAATCATCACATTGATTTTGTTATCACCGGCAAATTGGTCAATCTGGTTCAAATGTGCCGAATTATAGATAAAAAAGCGGATTTTCTCGCCGTATTCTTCCATAAAGTGATCTTGCGTAATTTGAAAAGACTTAAACACGCCTTCACGAATGGCAATGCTCGGCACAATCACGATAAACTTGCTCCACCCGTAGGCTTTGTGAAGTTCAAACATGGTTTTGATATAGGTATAAGTTTTACCGACACCGGTTTCCATTTCCACCGTAAGGTTATATTTTCCCTCCAATTGCTCGGACGGTTTAATCAGATTGTTGCGTTGAACGGTTTGAATATTGTTTAAAATCTGTCGGTCATCAAGGGTGATTTTAGCGTTTTTAAAGCCGATAAAATCGTCATTCAGCTCCTGTTGTAAGGTGTCTGTCCGCCCTTTATCAATCAGATAACTCATACCGCTTTGATAGGGCTGTCCGTTAAAAACGGCAACTACCGCCTTGGCGGCATCAGCCTGAAACTTTTGGTGCTTAAACTTTAATTTGATTTTTTTCGTTTCTTTCATGGGCGGCCTCTTACAAAACTTTAATGTCTGTTTGAGGGGATTTGAGCTTAAAAATCTCGTCCACATTGATTCTGGCCGCAGGGGTCGCAAAAGAGCTGTCTCTAAACACGACTCTCATAGGCTTTTTGTCGGCAATTTGCTTAATGGTATCTTCGGAGACATTCGCATCAAAGCAGGCAATCAGATCGCCGTCATTGACAATATGAACTTCGTTGTTGTTGATTTTGATTGTTTTGTGCGGCAGCGAGAGTTCCAAGCCCCAGTCCAACAAACATTGATACAACAGGTCATAACCGCTTCTGCCGTCTTTGATGTTGCTGATACTTTCAATCAAATCGGTTTGCGACAGTTCATCGGGCGTATAATAAACATCTTTCATATTGGATGAATCCAATTTTAGGACTTTGAAGCCGATATCCAGATCCGTTTTGCCGGTTTCTTCAACAATTTTCTTGCCGGCTCTGCGGATACGTTCTTTACCGATTTCGCAGATATTTTTGTAGCCTGCCTTATAGGCTTCGGATTTTTCATCACACACTTCCGGCAACTGAACCATTATAAACTTACGCTTTCCGCCGTCTTCCGCATTGAGG
>CAYPIZ010000116.1:0-3629 GCA_964410935.1 uncultured Acetobacter sp.
GTGACGAAATTAAAAGTAGTTAATCAGCCTTTTCTATGCTCGGCGGCGGTGTTCCACATTTTTTCAAGGTTGTAAAACTCACGCACTTCCGGACAGAAAATATGAACAATCACATCAAAAGCATCAATCAGCACCCAGTTGGCTTTTTCTTCACCTTCTGAGGTGGCAGAGTATTTGTGTTGCTTTAATTCAAACTTAACCTTGTCTGCCAAAGAGGCAACGTGACGGTTGGACGTACCGGAGGCAATCACCATATAATTGGCAATGGAGGTCTTGCCCTTCAGGTCAATCACCACAATGTCTTGGGCTTTGTTGTCATCCAAAGTCTGTTTAATCAAATCTAACAATTCGGTTGTATTGTCGCTCATATTTTAATACTCCTAAACTAATCTAATGGGGACCACGTTTTTTTCACAATCGGCTCTTCCTCTTCGGGAACAAACGACTCGGCCTCGGGGTCAACTTTTTTCTTTTTCAACGGGACGTAATGTGCTACTTCACGCAAGCATTCGGTGGTGTTTTGGTTGGCAACGGCAGAGATGGCGAATATCGGTGATTTTGTAACCTTGGCCAGCGCCTGCATTTTCTTTTTCACCACATCCGGTGTGACGGAATCCGTCTTGTTCAGAGCAACAACTTCCGGCTTGAGCATCAGCTTGTCGTTATACAGCTCTAACTCTTTGCGAATCTTCTTATAAGTTTTCGCAACATCTTCTTCGTTAATATCAATCAGATGCAGAAAACAAGAACACCGTTCTACATGCTTGAGAAAACGATCGCCCAAGCCCACACCCTCGTGTGCGCCCTCAATCAACCCCGGAATATCCGCCAAAACAATTTCTTTGGCATCCACCCAGGCGACACCCAGGTTCGGGTGCAGTGTGGTGAACGGATAGTCGGCAATCTTTGGACGAGCTTTGGTAACGGCGGTTAAAAAGGTGGATTTTCCGGCATTCGGTAAGCCAATCAACCCCACGTCGGCAATCAATTTCAACCGCAACCAAACCCACATCTCTACCCCGGGCCACCCCGGTTCGGCATAGCGTGGTGCTTGGTTGGTGGAGGTCTTGAAACGGGTGTTTCCACGGCCACCGTCCCCACCTTTGGCAATCATGAAAGTTTGTCCGGCTTCTACCATATCGGCAATAACCGTTTCGCCGTCATCGGCAACAATCTCCGTGCCGACAGGAACTTTGATGATTAAATCTTCGCCTTTGGCCCCGCTCATTTCCGAGCCCATACCGTGCTGTCCGTTTTGGGCTTTGAAGTGTTGCTGGTAGCGGAAGTCGATTAAGGTGTTGAGGTTTTCAACGGCCACAAAAAAGACTGATCCGCCTTTGCCACCGTCGCCCCCGTTCGGGCCACCGAATTCAATATATTTTTCACGACGAAACGCCACGCAGCCTTTGCCACCGTCGCCGGATTTCAAATATATTTTTGCCTGATCCAAAAATTTCATAACGTTTGCCCTGTTTTTTACCTTAATCTAGCCTGTTTTTCTGAAAAATAAAGGGGGCTGAACACCCCCTTAGAACTTTTATGCGTGTTGACTTATTCAGCAGCTACAACAGAAACATAAGTTCTGTCATTGGCTTTGGTTCTGAATTCAACTTTGCCTTCCGTTGTCGCAAAAATGGTGTGATCTTTACCCATGCCAACGTTGTTTCCGGGGTGGAACTTTGTACCACGTTGACGGATAATGATGTTTCCGGAAATAACGGACTCACCGCCGAATTTCTTAACACCTAAACGACGCCCGATAGAATCGCGTCCGTTAGAAGAGCTACCGCCTGACTTTTTATGTGCCATTTCTATTACTCCTACTTATTATTAGTTACACAAATCGGTAATTTTTACGATTGTGATGTTTTGTCTGTGGCCGTTTTTACGACGATAGTTTTGTCTTCTTTTCTTTTTGAAAACAATAACTTTTGCGTCTTTAGCCTGTTTAACGATTGTAGCTTTAACGCTAGCACCGGCAACTAAAGGAGTGCCGACAGTTTCGCCCATGGCCAAAACTTCATTAAAAATTACTTCACTTCCGGCAGCGCCTTCAAGTTTTTCAACTTTGATAACATCATTTGATGCTACTTTGTATTGCTTGCCGCCTGTTTTAATTACTGCATACATTTTTATTCACCTGTTTTGTAGATTTAAACACAACTTTTTTGTGCACTATACATAACTTTTTTAAGGAGTCAACAAGAAATTGCGCTAAAATTTAAATAATGCTAAAAATTTTGCCTTTTTTCGGCGGCTTTCTTTTTACGATACAAACGCGGACGCATAAACTTGCCCTGCCAGATACCGGCATGCTCCGCCTTAGCAAGCGTTTCTTCCGCCTGATAGGTATCCGCAAGATAAACGACGGCATGTCCGGAGCGCACCATTTCCCGATTGAGGTTGGTTTCGCCCACATAACAGGTGGCAAGGTGGCGCTCATAGATATCTCTTTTGTGGCTGATACAGGTTACTTTGTTGCTCCCGATCAGGTCTTTGAGATAGGCTTGAGCCTCTCTTCCGCAAGCGTAGTCCTTGTTTTGAGCCGTCTTGCATTTTTGCAGATATTCCGGCGCGTCAATTCCTAAAAAGCGGATGCGCTCTGCCCCGATTTCCAAACTATCCCCGTCCACCACCTTGACGCCGTTCAATAGCGAAGAGGTAATTGTGGCCTCGTCATTGCCTTCTTCCATGACGGATTTTTCCGCATAAGCGACAATAACGGAGGATAAAAGCATCACAATCAGGGTCGGAATTACCGTTTTACCGTGCAAACGTGTGTATATGTTTGATAAATTTCTTTTCATTGGGATACTTTCACTATAACTTTTACTAAAGTATATACTCAATTTTTTAAAGGTTGGTTAGCGTGCAAAGAAAATTTTTCAAATTAGGGGCTGTGGCATTGTCGCTTGCTTTGGCAGCCTGCTCCTGGGGTAGTAAAGAAGAAACGATTGAAGACGTGTATTTGGATGATTATACCGTTCCGGCGGATTTGAAAAAAGCCGAGACAGACAACTCTTCGCTTGCCGGCGCACCAACCGTTCCGGCAGAAGAAGTTCAGTCTTTTGAGGCAGATCCCGATACGGCGGCTAAGGTGTTTAACAAACGGGTTCCGCCGCTCAATTCTTTGATTGTTTGTCGGGATAAACAATGCGCTCCGGCAGAACTTTCCAAATCCAGAGAATACATTTTTAATGCCTTGGCGCAGGTGATTGACAATAATATTGATACAACCGCTCTCTTGTGTGAGGCTAATCCGCAAGCGCATGTTTGTACGAATCCGTATCTCACCGTGCCGGCAAAAATCGGGGTAACTCCGGCATACGTATTCTTTGACGGGGTGAAGATTGTGGACGCTTCTTTGGTTAAAGGCGGTACGGGGATCAATCTGGCCCTCGGGTATAATCTGAGTTACAACGGGCAGACGCCGACGGTTTGCAAACCGGACGTGGCAATGCTCTATGTTAAAAGTAACAACAAAGTTGTGCTGAACGGTAACGGTTTCAAATGTGATATGACCAGTGTCGGCACCACAAAAATCAGAATTTTATTTAATGTTGATTACATAGATCTTGACTATGGATATATCGGCGGTTATTACTCTATCGGTTTATCCGGTCCGGCAT
>CAYPIZ010000117.1:0-3620 GCA_964410935.1 uncultured Acetobacter sp.
GTTGGTGTGGAAAGTGTTGCGTCTTCCTTAATTTCCAACGCTAAGACTTGCTCTTTGATGTAATCTGCATACTCTGTGATAGCTGCTTTAACCTTCACATTATCCGAAGAATAAGCCAATCTGATCCGGTCAGAAATGTCAAAATCTTTCGTTTTGCGTAAGGCTTGTATCATCCGCACGAAATCGCGCGCAATACCCTCTTTTTCCAGAGTTTCATCAAGAGTTGTATCCAAGATAACCACGGCGGTGTTGTCCGGCAAGGCTTGTCCGTTCAATCCTTCTTTAATAACCAGGCGCAACTCGTATTCTTCAGCAAAAAGTGTCTGCCCGGCAATAGCCAGCGTTCCATCTGCATTTTGAGTCCACTCGGTCGTTTTAGATTTTGCCATAATATCCTTCATATGAGCCCCGAGACGTTTACCGATAAGCGGTGTCTTGAGATATAAGAACCTTCCGGCTACATCTGCAATATCAGATTTCAAAATAACATCTTTAACATTTACTTCATCTTTCAGAGCATCACTAAAGTCTGCCAATGTCTCTGCATTGTCACCGGCAATAATCATAGAACGTAAAGGCAATCTGTTTCTTAACTTATGTTCTTCACGGATAGCCTTGGCTACAGAAGAAATCGCCCTAGCCATATCCATTTTGGCAATCAAATCGGCATTGTCTGCAATAGCTGAAAGATTTGGCACATCTGTCAAATGTACGGATTCGCCACCACATAGACCTTTATAAACGAACTCGCTCATAAAAGGCATAAGCGGAGCTGCGATTTTCGCTACATTCAAAAGCACGGTATAAAGGGTGTTAAAGGCACTCTTATCCTCACCGTCCCAGAAACGAGCACGTGAACGGCGGATATACCAGTTATTCAAAATTTCCAGAAAATCTTCAACTTGATTACAAGCTCTGGCAATTTCATATGTTTCCATATCGTTCTTTACACCAGCAGCTAATGCTTTAAGTTTTGCTAAGATATAGCTGTCTAAAACATCACCTGAACTGCTGATTTCTTCAGCTTTAATCCCTTCTGCATTAGCATACAGCGTAAAGAAGTAGTAAGCGTTCCAGAATGGAATTAACGCTTTTCTGGCAGCTTTAGCTATTTCCTTACCTTCTTTGTCTACTGCAACATTTCCGCCCTTTAAAACAGGGGAGGAAATCAAAAACCAACGCAATGCATCAGAACCAATCGTTTCCAAAATATCGTTAGGGTCAGGGTAGTTCTTTAAGCGTTTAGACAGTTTCTGCCCACCTTCGGCCATAAGTAACCCGGTACAAATACAATTCTTGAAAGCCGGTTTATGGTGTAAAGCGGTGGAAAGAACCGTTAGTGTGTAAAACCATCCACGAGTTTGATCTATCGCTTCTACAATGAAGTCCGCGGGGAAATGATTTTCAAACCATTCCTTATTTTCAAACGGATAATGAATTTGAGCATAAGGCATAGACCCACTCTCAAACCAACAGTCAAACACATCGGAAACACGTCGCATCATAGTCTTACCGGTAGGATCATCCGGATTCGGATAAACCACATCATCAATGTAAGGTTTGTGAAGGTTTGTAACCTCAATGCCGGTTTTTTCTTTAATTTCCTGGACGGAACCAAACACATCCACTCTCGGAAATTTAGGATTATCCGATTTCCATACAGGAATAGGTGTTCCCCAAAAACGATTTCTCGAAATTGACCAATCTCTTGCTCCCTCAAGCCATTTACCGAAACGTCCGTCTTTAATGTGCCCGGGAATCCAATTGATTTGCTGATTGTTTTGCACCATTTCATCACGAAAATCTGTTACTTTGACAAACCAAGAACTCATTGCCTTGTACATCAAAGGAGTGTCTGTTCTCCAACAGAACGGATAAGAGTGAGTATACTGTTCCTTTTTAACCAAAATGCCGTTTGCTTTTAACCATTGCATAATGGGTTCATTGGTTTCAAAAACCTGCTTACCTTCATAATCAGGAACTTCAGCCGTAAATTTTCCGGCTTCATCAACCGGACAAACAACAGGAAAATTTTCATCATACTGACGGCAAACGTCAAAGTCATCTTGTCCAAAACCAGGGGCAATATGAACAACACCGGTACCATCTTCTGTGGATACAAACTCACCGGATAATACTCGAAAAGCTCCTTTATCTTTTAATTTTTCAAAATATTTGAACATAGGTTCATAAGAAAGCCCAAGCAAATCAGCCCCCTTTATTTTTTTCACTAAAGTGGCATTCTCAAGTTGCTTCTTATAGCTACCTAAACGAGCTTCAGCTAAAATATACTCTTGTCCGTCCTCTGTCATAACAACATAATCAATATCCTTACCAACAGCTAACATTAAGTTAGACGGTAAAGTCCATGGTGTTGTGGTCCAAACCAGAATCTTTTGCCCGGTCTCTAACTTGAACATAACGGTTATGGCATTGTCTGTCTTATCCTGATAGCCGAGGTTCACTTCAAAATTTGAAAGAGGAGTCTCTGCAGCCCAAGAATATGGCAAAACACGATAATCTTCATAAACCAGACCTTTGTCATAAAGTTCCTTGAAATTATGGATAACACTTTCCATAAACGAAAGATTCATGGTTTTGTAATCATGAGAAAAATCCACCCAACGGCCGATACGTTTGAACATATCAACCCAGATGTTGGAATATTTTAAGACATCAGTTCTGCAAAAATCATTAAACCTCTCAACCCCGTATGCTTCAATCTGTTTGCGCCCGGAAACATTTAACTGTTTCTCTGCGGACATTTCAGCAGGTAAACCGTGGCAATCCCACCCTAAACGGCGTTCGACTTTCTTCCCATTCATTGTCTGGAAACGTGCTACGGCATCTTTTACATAAGAAACCATGATATGTCCGTAGTGAGGAGTCCCATTAGCAAACGGAGGACCGTCATAAAATACAAACTCTGCTGCACCGTCACGATTATGTACGGACTTTTCAAAAGTTTTATCATCTTCCCAAAAGGCTAAAACATTTTTTTCCATCTCAGGAAAATTCATTTTTGCACTTAATTCGGGGTAATATTTCTTCTTCTCTGTCATCTTAAAATTTCCTCAAATAAAAAACTTTGCATACGATATCCGTATTTTATCACAAAATCAAGCGCAATTTAAAAAATAAGGCAATAATAGGTTAAAAACGGTATGGTATTTTTATCTAAGCATACCTGTGTGAAAAAATATTGAATTTTAACGGATTTTTTAAACATTTTAAGCTAAAATCATCCACAAAAGAATGTATGTGTACATTTTGGAAACTAAGCGCATGATTAACTATATGAAAATAAAAATAAAAAAAATAATGCAAATTTTCGTGATTTGTGTGTCGTTTTTTTGTGCACAGACAGTCTTGGCAGATCAAATAAGTGTGGCTGAAGCATTCTATGGCTTGGCTAAAAATGGCAAAACTGATAAAATTGATCTGTTACTCCAACGAGGATATTCTATAGAGAGTTTGGATGGACGTGGATATAATGCCGTTTGTCTTTCTGTTGCCAGAAAAAATAAAAATGCTTATGATATATTGGTTGCCCAAGGTGCAAAACCTAAACCGGATTGTCTAAAGAAAATTCCGGAAAGTGCTTATCGTCGCTTTTTTGG